>JBGPOG010000561.1:0-3187 GCA_041487935.1 Chthonomonadia bacterium
GTCAACTTGCAAATTCAAAAACAGATCCCTACGGGATGACGGGGGCTGTGACAGTTTCTTACGCTCAACGCCGCGTTAGGCGCGGTAAAATGCTCGGAAGTCCAGCCTGGCCGCTGAGCTTCTGAAGCTTTCCAACCCATTGCCGTTCCATCAAACAACCCCATCATTTGTTGTTTCCTGCCGGCATCCATCACTTCGAAATCTCATTCCGCCTCCTCTACAGCGACGATCGACTGCTTCCGGTCCATGTTGGCTTGCCGCCGGAAATCGCGCATGGAGATCAACTGCAGCCACACCCCGGCGACCATAATGATAAACGACCCCTGGAATGTGCTCCGCGCCCCCGCCGCGCGCATCCACGGAATGGCGAACTGCGGCGCTATCGTTCCCCGGATTCCAAAGAAGCTCGAGTGAAGCGCCTGGTACTGCGCCGCCTTGCCGGGCTCCGCGAACATCAGTGTGGTGTTGATGTACCCCAGGTCGATGCCGCTGACCGCGATGCCGGAACACCCGGCCGCCAGGTACAGCCATCGCACGTCCGTGGCGTAGACGTAGAACAGCGGCACCATCAGGTTGAACGCGATCGCCACCAGCACCGTCGAAAGCGGCCCTCGCCGGTCGAGGAAGCCTCCCCAGAAGAAGAACCCGGCCACAGTGAGCAGCGACGCGATATTCTGCATGTTGGCCACCTGCGTGTTCGTGATTTGGAAGTGGTCGACCTGGTGGATCGGGTAGAGCGTTGTCGCCACCAGATTGCCGAAGCCCGACACGAAAACGCTCGCCGTGAACCATCGATAGCCGGGATTGCGCCGGAGGATGTCAAACGTGTCGGCGAAGAACGCGCGCGTGGAGATGCGCGGCTCTTCCGATGGCTCCGGAGGCGGCAGGGGAATTCGGCTGAAGGTCCATGCGCTGAGCGACCCGAAGACTCCGCCGAACGCGAAAGCGAGCCGGTAATCCAACCCGTGGTCAAGCAGCCGGCCCATGACCAGCGAAGTGACGAGCATTGCGAGGTTCATCACGATCCGAGCCATGCTCATCAATCGCCCCCGGTGCTGGTCGGGATAGATGTCCTTCATCGTTGCCGTGTAGGCCGGCGTGGAGATCGAGAAGACGATGGGAGTGATGCAAACGAGAAAGACAAACTGCTCCCGAGAACGGATTAGCGGCGCGAGGAGAAAGGCGCCACGGGCGAAAAGCCACGTCCAGTAGACGAACGGCAGCTTCGACCGCCCCTCCATTTGCCGCGCCCAAATTGTAGCGAAGATGTACCCGATGGCCGGCGCAGCCGTAATCCACGCCATTTGCGCCCCTGACGCGCGCATGTCCGCCCGCGCCACCCTCAGCACGAAAACCCAGATGCTCCCCTGATAGATCCCCGCAAAAAACCCGGTCGCCAGGTCCCACTTCCAGGCGATACGGGTTTGGGGGGGAAGTATAGCAAGGCGTTCGCGAATGGATTGTAAGAAGTCGGAGATCACGGGTGGTATGCCAGTCCTAAACGTCCTGCCGGAATTGTCTCATACCGGTCAGGTGGTAGAAGTTTACCTGTCACGGCTAACACAGAGATCAGCTCTTGCTCAATTGTAACCTGACACGGGCATGTCAGGAACACAAAATCCTAGCAGTTACATTCCTAGGGGGAACAGTTGACGAGGATTGCATTAGAGCCTATACTAAGTAACATCGAGTTTCCGATTTGCTGCGAGGTGAAACGTGGAGCGAACAATTACATTGACTGTTCCCGACGAGGTTTACGAGCAAGCCTTGTCCGCTGCGAAGAGTAAACGGCGTAGTATCGAGGCCCATATGAGCGCCGTGCTCGAGGAGGCGATAACTTCTGACCAATCCGCGCGAGCGCTGCTCCAAAAGGTCTCACGCAGCTACAAGCGGAGACTCGCGCGTCAGGGTAAGCTGGACCAATCAGATTCGGAAGTCCTTCAGGAACTTGAAGCGCAGCGGGAGCGGATAGCCCGTGCGATTTACTCGTAGCGATTGGATCGCTTACGATACGAACGAGTTCATATTCGCACTCCGCGAATCCCCAACGCGGCCTGAGAGCTACGCGATTGTCTTCGAGCATCTTTCAAAGTTTCGCCTATACATCCCATACCAAGTTGCACTCGAACTCCAGCACAATCTAACTCCAGCCGAGATGCGCGATGTCGTCCGCGCAACTCAAACCTGCATCGAAGTCCACTGGGACTATTTTCCTGCCAAACCTGACCGGATCGCGGCATATACCGCGATGGGAGCCCGCTTCGGAGACGCTGCAGTTGCCGCACAGCTCGAAGCGGCGGGTGTTCAATGGCTGGTCTCCGAAAATCGGCACTTCCTGAGCGAATTGGACGGACTTCCGTTTAGAGTCCTCGCGGCTGGCGAACTGATAGACCTGTTGTAATACGTAACAAATCACGTTGGGGTGAGCCATGTCCATGGAAACGACCCGATACATCTTTGCGACTCGTAACGATCTCATACCGGGATTGCAGCGGATAGAATCGAAACGAACGCTGAGATACTCTACTGCTAAATGGCAGCGCTCGGCTCACTTCTCGATTTACCGTTCAGCCCTTGATATTGCGACTCTGGGTATTTCAGTGAGTGGCGATGTCATTGGATCCGCCGAATACTGGGCTATGAACGAGGGTGCTCCCTTGGACGTGCGCGCGATTCCACAGGAAGATGGCGGCACGTACTACGAGTCCTTCTGCAGGTCCGCTGTTCTCTTCGATCACGGCGGATTGTACATGCAACGGTGTCTTATTCCAGGAATGATCCATTCGCCGGGGCTGATTGAGGGAATTGACCTGTATAAGGACTTTTCAAAAGAGGTCGCCCTAGGATTTACGAAGGTCTATCGCTTCTGGGTCGGGCCGGAAGCGCTAGAATTACTCAAGTCTGGATTCCGGCTGGCGACCGGGAATGCAGAGGCGGGACCGGAAGAGGACCTGAGGCCTTCAATGATCCCCGAGAAAAAGCGCTAAAGGAATCCCTTTGATCGAAGTGACCAGAGACCGTTATGTCCCCTGCCCGGATCCGCCGGCATACCGGGGTTCCCGTTAAACGGCAGCAATCGGGCAACCGACGGCCGCGGGAAGCGAGTTCGGCCCTTCATACAACCAGCGCGACAGGGCCGCGAAATCTGCCATCCGAATCACATCGCCATCCTCCATTTCGTTCTCTA
>JBGPOG010000562.1:0-3158 GCA_041487935.1 Chthonomonadia bacterium
ATTTTAAGTCCCTTGTGTCTGCCGATTCCACCACCTGGGCAGGTAGTGTCATTTTAGCACAGGGCGGGGGCGGCGTCAAACTGACGTGTCTCGCAGGGGCGCCTTCTATAAGGAGTATCGACATAATTGAACTCAATAAAGGGACATCCCAACTAAGGTAATTGCAAAACTCTTCGAGGACCCCGCCCCCGTCATCCTGAGTGAAACAAAGGATCTGCTTTTAACCTGCAAATTGCGATCAGTTGCGCTCAAAAAACAGATCCTTCGTTTCACTCAGGATGACGGAATAGGCGCGATCAGGGAGATTTGCAATTACCTCAACTAACTACTCTTTCTTGCCAAGAGAAAGCACTGCGGTCATTTTACGTGGTCTTCCGGTCGTTTCATGTTCAAGCACGCCAGCGATTTATACTATCGTTTTCCGCGGCGAATTACTCCTTCGGCCGCGCCAGTCTAAAGGTTCCCGTATAACCCTGGCTGGTAAAGAAGCCGACGAACTCCTTATCGTTTGCGCGGCCGATCCAGTCGAACACGCCGCCGTCTTTTGGCCCAAGGTCCGCGGAGCCCTGGAACATAACGACGCTGCCCGCCTGCCGCCCGAGCATCCTGATTGTATACTTGTAGGGGCGCCCGCACTCTCCCTGGAATGTAGCCTGCCACTTGCCGTCCGGCATCTCTTCCACCTTGCAGTCCATGGCCTTGCAAAGCTCGGGATACATCATTTTCTTGACGGCGGCCGGCTGCTCGCCGGACTTCGGCGGCGGGCTGTACATGCCCCAATCTCCGGACCAAACTCCGAGAACCGCCGGAACAGCGCCTGGTTTCGAGCCGTCCTTAAGCGCCTGCTTCCGCGCATCCTGCGCTCGCGTAAGTCCGACCACGATAACGCCGGCCAATAGAGATGCAAGAATTGCGGTCTTTGCATGCCTCAGAAACATGGTTACATTCCTCCATTAATCATGGGTTATAGAAGTCTGGCGCCAAGGCAAATGGCGATAGAGGTTCATCCATTGAACCCCCTAAGCTGTTGCACCCTTTTGCCAAGCGAGAGAATTGGCGTGCGGCTCGTAACGGCCGCCATTGAAAGTCAGTCCATTGGCCGACGCGCGATCCCATCCTGCCGATGTTTAGTTCGTCAAGATTGTCGCTTCTCCTCCCGCAAGTGCCGGGAGGGATAGCCACTTTACGTGCAAGTCCCTGGGAATTGCGATCTTCCGGGCAAATGACCCAGAATCCAATTACCCGCATCAACGCGCCGATTCAGAGACTTGATGTCAACCAAAACCATCCCGTTGCGGGTCGGCTGGCGAAGGAAAACCCTGCACAAACGGCGTAATGGGACGCTGTCCGGCTTCGAGCCGGCCCCGGATATTTGGCTGGGATTACCGGAATCCCGCCGCGCACTCCTCATCTCTTACTCGAAAGCGAGGTAATTACATGACAAAGCTAATAGGCGCATTCTCGGTTTTAGCTCTTGCGGTCGGTTTCGGCGGATCTGCTCGCGCGGCCGGCGCAGCGGACGCAAACGCCGTCCTCGATAAGGCCATCAAGGCCCTTGGCGGCGAAGAAAAACTGGTCAAAGCCAAGGCGGCATCCTGGAAGACTAAAGGTACGATTTCCATCATGGGCGCTGACAATGAGATCACCAGCTCCTACACGATGGACGGCCTCGACCACTTCCGGCAGGAATTCGAGGGGGAGTTCGGCGGAAACAAGATCAAGGGCGTGACCGTTCTGGCCGGCGACAAGGGATCGCGAAACTTCAACGACATGCACATGGACCTGGATAAGGATGCCATCGCCAACACGAAGCGGACAGTCTATCTGGCGATAGTACCAGTGACGATCCTCCCGCTCAAGGGCAAGGATTTCAAAGTGGAATCCATCGCGGATGAGATGGTTGGCGGCAAGCCGGCGGCCGGACTCAAAGTGACCGCGCCCGACAAGAAGGACTTCAAGATCTACTTCGACAAGGAGACGGGCTTTCCGGTTAAGACCGTGGCGACCGTTGCCGGCTTCATGGGTGACGAATTCACCCAGGAGACGACCTATAGTGACTACAAAGAAATGGCCGGCATTCAAAAAGCCACAAAGGTCAAAGCGACCCGTAACGGCGAGAAGTTCATCGTACAAGAAGTTACGGAGTTCAAGGCCCTCGACAAAGTCGATCCGAAGACGTTTACGGATGCGTGACGTGTGGTGAGTGGTGAGTGGTGAAAGGTTGCCGAGAGGTAATCCATACTCGTCGATCGGGATTCAACTGGTGGAGAATGAGGCGGAACGAGGGCGCAACTATTACCAGGCGTGAGCTCCTGTCATTGGCGGGATACGCCGGCGTAGGCGTTACTTGTGGCGAGGCCCTTTCCTTGCGAACCGCTTCACGCCGGACGAAGGCGGAAGCAGTAACGCAGCCTCAACTCCTGGTCCCACAGATTGACGGCGATTGGTGGCAGATCGCAGGCCGGCCCGATCTTGGCGAATTGACCGGCGAGAAACAGCAGCCGGTCGATTTCGCCGTATGGCGGGCCGACGACGGCATGTGGCAGCTCTGGTCATGTATCCGGAACACCAAAGAAGCCGGCCACACGCGCCTCTTCTACCGCTGGGAAAGCTCTCATTTGACGAATGCCAACTGGAGGCCGGCGGGAATTGCCATGCGCGCGAATCCGAAGTACGGTGAAAGTCCAGGAGGACTCCAGGCGCCATTCGTGTTCCAGGACGGCAGGACTTCCGTCATGTTGTACGGTGACTGGACGGACATCTGCATGGCGAAGAGCCGGGATGGCAAGACCTTTGATAGAGTTCTAAACTACGAAAAGCGATCGGGCATGTTCGGAGAAGGGGCAGAAGCCAATACTCGCGATCCCATGGTGCTTCGCGTGGGCAAAAAGTGGCACTGTTACTACACCGCGTTTCCTAACCGCAGGGGAGCCGTCTTCGCGCGGACTTCGACGGATATGCGTCGTTGGAGCCAGGCGCTAATTGTAAGCTCCGGCGGAAGAGGAGGCGACAGCCCGTTCTCCGCGGAGTGCCCGCACGTTGTAAAGCGCAATGGCCTTTTCTACCTCTTCCGCACCGAGCGTTACGGCAGGGACAACCGAACCCACGTCTATCGCTCCGCAGACCCACTCTACTTCGGCCGCGATGAGGATGAGAAA
>JBGPOG010000563.1:0-3156 GCA_041487935.1 Chthonomonadia bacterium
CATCGTCGCTTCCAACAGCTTGAAGCGGTTGTCACCACTGGGGTGAGGCGTTGTGGGAGACTTCTCCTGCGGCTCGGCGGGCTTGCCGGCCTCTGCTACGGAACTCATTCGTGTCTCCTGCTGGGGATACTGTAGCGAGCTTGCGCTCTAAGACCCGATCACATAAACGCATATACGCGTCAGGCCGATAATAGTTCGAGCTATTACCGGCCCTGATTATGGCCGGGCAACGACCAGGCGTTTATCCGCGAACTGGCGGGTTTAGAGCCGGTATGATTGCGGGGCGCCGAATCAGCCGAACAATGAAACGAGCCGCTGTAGGCAACACGCCGTCCGCAACAAGTCACGCAATCCGTTTCATAGACACTGCGGGCGAAATCATTGCCAGCTCATAGAGTTTCTTCGCGATCTTTTGGAGCGGCAAGACGAATTCAGCGCCTCCCTTTGCAATCGCCTCTTTAGGCATCCCGAATACGACGCAGGTGGCTTCATCTTGCGCGATGGTCCGCGCTCCGGTCTCTCGCATGCGAAGCATCCCAC
Organism: Chthonomonadia bacterium; assembly: GCA_041487935.1. GTDB lineage: Bacteria > Armatimonadota > Chthonomonadetes > Chthonomonadales > CAJBBX01 > JBGPOG01. The sequence goes on from JBGPOG010000563.1 coordinate 541, forward strand.
TGGCTCCGTCGTCCCCCATCCCGGTGAGGATGGCCGCCACGGTGTTGCGTCCGATCTGCCCGGCGCAAGAATCGAATAAGACATCCACCGATGGCCTATGATGATTGACTGGAGGCGCAGTTTCGACCCGCACCCGGTACTCCGCTCCCGAGCGGATGACTGACGTGTGGAAGTTCCCCGGCGCGATCAGGGCAAGGCCAGGAATCACACGGTCTTTATCCTCTGCTTCCTTGACGCGAAAAGCGCACAATTTGTCGAGACGATTGGCGAAGGATGCCGTGAAGCCGGGAGGCATGTGCTGCACTATGACGATTCCCGGTGTGTCCGCCGGGAGCGCGGTGAGGACTTCACGAATCGCCTCCGTGCCTCCCGTCGATGCGCCAATCGCAATCAGTTGATGCGTTAGGCGATAAGACGCTGCAGCGGATCGCTGTTGAATTGACGAGACCACCGGGGGTGGCCCGTCAGGTTGCCTTCGGATGCGCGCCCCGGCAGCAGCCTTGACCTTACCGATGATCTCCTCGGCCCCTCCGGCTACACCGCCCAGTTCGTCCAAAGTCGGCTTCGGGAAGAAATCGACTGCTCCGATCTCCAGAGCCCGAAATGTGATGTCCGCATTCCGTTGGGTCAAGGATGAAACCATCACCACCGGCATCGGGCGGCCACGCATCAACTTCTCGAGAAATGTCAATCCGTCCATGCGGGGCATCTCGATGTCCAACGTCAGCACGTCAGGGTTGAGGCTGATGATCTTCTCCCGGGCGAAAAAGGGATCCTGGGCAGTACCGACGATCTCGATGTCCGGATCCGATGAGAGGATCTGGGTCAGGAGTTGGCGCATTGCGGCGCTGTCGTCCACAATCAGGACGCGAATTTTCTGACTAGCCATTGTCCATAGCCCATTCTAGAAAAGCGTAATGTTGCTGTCGTCCGGGGGCGCGGCGGGTCTCGACATTTCCCGGAGGCTCGCCAGTTCCTCGCGGCGGGTTTTCTCGGCCGCTAACTCGAGCGCGCCGTCTCGGCGGCCGATCTTCTGCAGAAGGGCGCGGCCGGAATCTGTGAAAAAGAGAACCTTGCGAGTGACTAAACCTCCGATATCGCGCGAAACGATCGGGATACTCTCGACCTGGAGGAATTCGAGGACAAATCGGATGTTGCGCTTCGGAACGCTGTTCTCGGTATCTTTTATCCGCAAGACGTGCCCGCCGCCAAAGACCTTTGCCTCCATACGGCGCCGATCGGCGCCCGCCTTCATGCACTCGTTTATCAGCAGCTCCATGGCATGAACCCCATAGCGCGCGGAACCGTCCTCGCCCTCCGCGGCCTCCGGAAGCATGAAGTGATTCATGCCGCCGACTTTGACCGACGGGTCTCGCAGGCAAACGGCGATACATGAACCCAGAACCGTTCGTACGACCGTCGGCTGGCTGCTCGCAAAAACGCCGCCGATATGGATAGATCGCTCGGACCTGCCCTCAAAATTCGCTGCGCGGTTTGTCTTCATGCTGCCTTCGCAATTGAATTGTGATGCTCCGGGAAACGATAGATGGTTTTGCCGAGCGATTCGAATGTGCCGGATACTCCGTGCAGCGATTCCGAGTGACCGATAAAGAGATACCCGCCCGGCCGCATCAACTCTTCAAATCGAGCGAAGAGCGCCCGCTGGGTGGGCTTATCGAAGTAGATAATCACGTTGCGGCAAAAGATCATGTCAAATCGCGCATTGGGATTTATCGGCCATCGATTGTCCAGCAAGTTGATCTGGCGGAAAGTAATGCGTTCGCGCAGGCTCTCGTGAACTTTGTACAGGTCGCTATTCTCGCCGCGCCCTTTGAGAAAATACTTACGAAGAATTCGCTCGGGCACGGGCGCCAGCCGCTCCGTGTCGTAGACGCCCTGCTCAGCGTGCGCCAGGACTTTGGTGTCGATGTCAGATGCAAGCTGGCGGACGTCCCAGATACCGCGGGCGCCCAACGACTCTGCCAGTGTAATCCCGAGCGAATACGGCTCTTCACCGGTGGAGCAGCCGGCATGCCAGACGCGAATTCGCTTTGGTTGCCGGCCTATGCCTGCCCGCTGGGCTAGATCGGGAATAACCACATTCGTCACGAAATCGAAGTGATGCTGCTCGCGGAAAAAGTCCGTCTTGTTGGTGGTAATGCAGTTAACTAATTCCGTGAGCTCCGTATCCCCGGGCGGCCGGTCGCATACCATCTTGTAGTACTCCGCAAATGACGGCAACCCGTTCATGCGCAGCCGCTTCTGCAGCCTGGATCGCACCATCGCGAGCTTAGCCGTGGTTAAGTGGATTCCGGCCAGCCCAAAGATAAGGTCCTTGAACAACAGGAACTCGTTTTCGGAAAGAGGATATTCTGCCATGTTAATGTAGTTTGCCGATGACATCAAGTTGCGGGGACGGCTCGATCACACGCTGTTGGATTCTTCCATATCCCGGCTGCAAAAAGCCGGGAAGGAAACGAGGAGCCGGGAGGTATCTTCCCAACTCCTCGCTTAACGATAACCACAGATGTTGCATCCGGCGAGCGAGCTTCTAGTGTAGTGTCTCCGGCTCGTCCTTACAATGCGAGGTAAAAAACACCCATACGGGTGGCCGTC
>JBGPOG010000564.1:0-3146 GCA_041487935.1 Chthonomonadia bacterium
CACCCAATCGAAGTCGGCAATAACAAGATTGAGCGGTTCTTCGCCGGGGCAGCTCCGCTTATAGCAGATACGTTTTCGATGTATACTGCAGGTGTCGGGATCATACGCGGCGCCGGAGGCGGCCGCATTGGTGGAGGAGGAGGCAAATCGCATATCACCTATGCCATCGTCGATAGCGAGGATGAAGTTCGCTATATTGGCAAATCGAGTGGTCGCGGAACGCCGGAACAGGTCCTCGCCAAGCGCTTGCAAAGAGGGCACGAACATTACTTTCCCGGGCAGGGGGATACAGCCGAAGTGATCGCGACACAGAAGAGTCGAGCTGCGAGCGGAGGCGCCGAGGACGTGTGGTACGAATTCTACAGGTGGCGGGGCGCGCAACTTCGAAATGTCAATGCTCCTCTTGACTTTAGCAGACGCAACAGGCGATTAGAGAGCTTGCGAAAGCTAGATGCTTACAACGACGAACTCAGAGGAAGGTGAACTATATGGCATCGGCGTTCCTGGAGATCTGGTTTGAGGGCGACTCACTTCAGCAGGCAGGCTTCGGTGGACGGAGCGGCATTGAGGACGATCTAGCTGAGGCACTTGAATGTGACGGCCTTGGCGAAGTGACGGGGGGAGGGGGAGGTGTACGCGGTTCGAACATCGATATTGACATCGAAGACGACTCCCGTCTGGAAGAGGCTCTTGACAGGATTAGACGCATACTAAGGGATCTGCGGGTGCCGTCAACAGCCCGGATAATACAGCGTGAACCTACCGAGTCAGTCTATCCTGTGTACGAATAGGCGATTCCAGCCGCTTCGCTCAGATCTACCAAAATTGATTGGACGAAAAAATGCGGTCCAAACGTATTAACGCGTTTACACTGATCGAGCTTCTCGTCGTGATCGCGATCATTTCGTTGTTGGCCGCGATCCTATTCCCGGTGTTTGCGCAAGTGCGGGAGGCCGGCCGTCGGACGGCTTGCCTCTCGAACGTCCGGCAATTAGGCACGGCAATCTCGCTTTATACACAGGACAATTATGAGCGGTACTTTCGGGAAATACTTGACTGCGGTGTGCCGTTTGATGAGACGGTACCGATAGTGATGGGCATTGTCTATCCGTACGTCAAGAACGCGGGCATTTTCAAGTGTCCGGACTTTCTAACCTCAATCCCCCCGTACTAATCTGATAACCTTCTTTGCCCTCGGCAACTTTCTGCGTCAAATCTACCCATTAGGCGACAGCTATTCCGTCCCCGAGACAGATCCGGAGAGCAATCCGCTTCGCAGCGTAGACGCTAACGGCCAGTCCATTCAATATATCCGAGCGTCTGATGATAGCCGTGTAACCGATATCCTCTACTCCGCAGACGCCACGCAGAACGTGCACCTCGTCCACGACATTTACTCGCGACTGATCCACATGCAGGATGGGACGGGCACGACTGACTGGACGTACGACGATCTCGACAACATCATGTCGATTACGACGACCTACAAGGACGCCGATAACCCCGGAAGCTTCCTGCCCGCCCAAACAATCTCCTACAGCTACTTCCCGGATGGAAGCCGCGCAAGCATGGGGGCGCCCATTGGCACATACACGTACGCATATGACCTCGCGGGACGCATGGTTACGGCGCAGTCGCCGTGGCAAGGCGTCAAGGGCAAATACACCTATACGTACAACGACGATGACACCGTCAAGAAGCAGCACCAATCGAATGTCAATTTCTTTTACTATTACGACTTTCGCGGCCGGCTTTCCCGCCTGAACACTCAGTTTACCGGTGACGGGTCGACCTTCGCCGATTTCCACAACATGACATACGACGCAGTCGGTAAGCGCCGCTCGATGACAGTCGATTTCCCCGTTCAGGGGAATGCTCCGGCCATCGTCGCGCAGACAGCGACCTGGTCGTACGATGTGAAAGGCCACCTTACGGAGGAGACCGGCAACTATCCGGCTGTGTATGGCGGCAACTTCGACTATCCGTTTATCTACGATCCTGCCGGGAACATCACGAATTTGCGGGGCGTGAACCAGTCCTACAACCGGAACGAACAGATAGTTACGGGGATTGGGCAGTATGTTTACGACAGGAACGGTAACCCGACCACGTATCAGGGCCTTGGCAACTGGGTGTTTGACCCGGAGAACCGCCCGATCTCCGTTCCAGGCATGTTGACAGCGGCATGGCGAGGAGACGGGCTTCGCGCGTGGAAGGCGAATAGCGGAGGCACGAAGGAGTTCTTCCTCTACGATGGCGATCTGCGTGTCTGCGAAATTAGCGCGGGCGGAACCGTGGATCATGCCTACGGGTTCGGTCCCGGCGGCCTAATGCAGCGGTTCTATAGCTCGGGCACTTTTTACAACGTCTATACGTTCGACCACAACGGCAACCCGGTACAGAGGATCAACCAATTGAGCACAACGCCGTCTGACACGGCGGTCTACGACAGCTTTGGGATGCTCCATGCAGACGTGAATGTCAACACCGGGATGCCTTATAGCCAGATCGACCCAATCGGTCCGGGGGCGCAGTGGGGCTCTCTTACCGACGAAGAGACGCGCACGTCACCTTCGGTGACAGGTCTGCCTATGGACGACGACGGCAACTACCTCGACCCATCGACCGGCCGCAAGTTGACGCGCAAAGGCGGCTACAACCCAAATCTCGACATTGCCGAACACCTGTTCGACTACGCGATTGCGGGCATTGGGGAGGGACTGGGGAATTGGGTCGCCAGCAACGTGGTTGGAGCGCTCACTCCGCCACTCGGGCCGATCGGTCTCGTTCCGGGAGGTAAAGAGTTCGCTGCCAAAGTCAACGACCGCCTGGATAAGCTCTCCCATCCCTTCGAAGTTGGGAACAATAAGATCGAGCGATTCTTTGCAGGAGCAATACCGCTTACCGCGGATGCGCTTTCAATTTACGTAGCAGGAGCTAGTGCGATTCGCGCCGCTGGCGCAGGTCTTGCTTCGACTGCATCTGTGTCGGAAAATGCGGCCGCCATTAAAGGCGGTGGTTGCTTCGTAGCGGGCACGCCCGTTGCGATGGCGGATGGTTCAACCAAACCGATCGAGCAAGTGAGGGCCGGTGACTTGGTCGTTAGCAGAAATGAGCGCATGGGCGCGACGGAAGCTAAACGGGTC
>JBGPOG010000565.1:0-3144 GCA_041487935.1 Chthonomonadia bacterium
CTCGGTTGTGGCAAGCCTTTTGACCATCGTAGTTTTTTACGCGGCGATGCGCCGGGCATTCGGAATCAGAATCGCGGCAACCGCAGCGTTTCTCCTCGGCCTGGACCACGCCAATGCCCTGTTCAATCGTCTCGCCCTTTTGGATACACCGGCTACGCTGGGCGCTGTTTGCGCGTTCTATGCATTCGTAAGAGCTATCGGAAATGCTGCGGAGCCACGTTGGGCACGGGCGCCGTCCCGTGCCGATTTAACTGTACGGGACGATGTTCGGAGCGACAGAACAGCGCCGGCCAACGCTGGTGACGGCACGTCGTCACGGGACGGCGCCCGTGCCCTACATCCGTGGCTTCTGATGTGTGCCATTATCGTCGTATTAACGGCCGCAAATCGCTCGCTTGCCGCTTACCTTATTCCCGTGCCATTCCTTTCTCTTTGGCTAGGGCTAAAGGGGCCGCGCATACGGATCGTGCGGAGCTTTGTCTGGCTTGCAGCCGGGCTGCTTGCGGCGCTTGCCGCCTATCTCGCGCTCTGGTACGCGCTGAATCAAGCCGAGTTGGCCCACATGGCCCACTACTATCGCACCACTCAAGTCATGCCGGAATCGTTCGGACGTCTACTTTACAATATCCGCCTCCATTTTCTCGGCGAGAAATTCGGCTATTTCCCATATGTCTTCCGGCATACGCCGGTAGTGTTCAGCCTGGCGCTTGTGGGGTTATCCGCGATCCCTTGTGCAATACGAACGGGGACGATGGACGATGGACGATGGACGATGGCGGGCGATGTTCACATGTCAAGCGGTACTGAACAATCGAGCAACGGCCCCTCCGAGGAGAAACAAGCGTCTGGCTTACACGCCATCGTCGCCGTCTACTTCATCGCCTTCTGGCTGATATCAAGCTGGCTCGTTCTTGCCGTCAGCAGCTACTCCCCCGATCGATACTTCGTCTCGACCTACCCGGCCCTCTTCGGTCTCGCTGCAATTACTTTCTGGAAACTCAAAGAGGTTGGCGGCATCCTGGCCGAGCGGAATGTGATCGCATCAACGGCTCGCGGCGTTCTGGCCTGGGTACTAACCTATCACGCGGTCGAAGCCATACTTCATCGCGATGCCGTCATGCCGGAACACGTCACGAATGCCATTTTGTTCGCCAAGCCCGCTTTGATCGCGATCGCAGCGGCTTTGGGACCATGGCTGCTCCCCAAGCGAGCGGTGAATTCAAAGAGCGACGATGGACGATGGACGATAGACGGTGACAAGCGAGCTAAGTCCATCGTCCATCGTCCATCGTCTATCGTCCATAATCCATCGTCCATCGTCAGGTCCGTGTTGTTAGTCTCCTGGGTTCTCGTCAACGGAGTCTGGCTCTTCGACTGGGTATCGCACGTCGAATATACCCAGCGCGACGTTGGCCGCTGGCTGGAAGCCAACCTCCCAGCTAACAGCGTCCTGCTCGGCGACGTGGCGCCCGGCCTCGCGATGGATACAAAGCTCCTGGCAGTCAACGTCATGAAAGGCCTTTGCAACGACCGCGATCCGGTCCAGCGCTTCGCGAATCGGCCAATTTATATCGTTCTTCTGGATAGCCCAAACTTCAGAAGCCTATACTGGGTTGAGCGGTATCCTGAGCTGATCGATCCGTCTCGCCGCATGAAACACGTTCGAGTGATCAAGTGGATGATCGGGATTTATCCTGGCAATTCTCCCTGACAACCTCCTAAGAAACTTCACCGTTTAGTGCATGAATGTCAACTTGCAAATTCAAAAACAGATCCCTACGGGATGACGGGGGCTGTGACAGTTTCTTACGCTCAACCCCGCGCAATGCGCGGTAAGGCGCTCGGAATGTTGAGTGATTGCCGTGCAGTTCAGCTTCGTCACACCCGCGGGCACAACAGCCAAATAGCCTGATCCTACTTTAGAAGTCCAACAACTTCATAGACGTCGGCATCCCCATTCGAGGCCTCGGGAATGAGCCGCAGATAACGGGGCGGCGCATTTCGAAAGACGGACAGTATGGCCAACTCCGCCGAGGGATCTGCCGTTTCATTATGCTTCTGGCTGAAGATCAAATACCGCGCGCCCGTCAAACGCAAGAGATCGATCCGTGTCTGATCCGGCGTATTCGGTAGCTGAAATTGCCTCCAAAGCCCCATGGTGTCCCCGAAATCCGGCGTCTCACCCCAATGTCCCGCATTGACCGGATGGCCGGTTAACCCGGGCGCAAATGCAGCGATCGTCGTGTCCAGCAGACCGACCTTGCCCTGCTGAACGAAAAGCTGGATCCACGGCAAAGGCTGGATTGGTACGCCGGCTGGCGCGCGATCCCTGATCCATTCCAGCGACCTCGCCTCCCCGGCGTACATAAAGGGCCGCTGAATTCCGCTCTGAGCAATATTGGCCTGGAAGTTTGCCAGGTCGCGAATGAAAAATCGGACGTTCGTTATCGATAAGAAAACAACCGCCGATACCAGGCCGAGCGACCAGGCGCGGCCGCGAAGCCCGCGCAACAGCCACCAGATCCCAATTCCACCCAAGAAGCAAACCGGCAGATGCTCGCCCATCAGCATTTTGCGCTGAAATGGCAGCGGAATGTATGGAACGGCGAAATTGCTCATAGCCCAACAGACAAGCAGGATCGCGGCGTCAGTCCCCTGGACCCGATCCCGGATTTCAAGCGTGAACGCCTGCCCGCGCCACAGAAGCCGCACGGCGAACAGAGCAAGTGCCGCAACCAATCCATAGCCCAACAGCACTAATACCGGCGACGCAGAGAGTGTTTCGACCGCCGCGCGTTTTGCGAATACCTCCTCTGTCTTAAGAACGTGGTAGGCGTATCCGGTTGAAATCGCCGTTGGCACTGCTGCGACTGCGGCCCGCGCCAGCGAAGCCGGATCGATCTTCAGCCGGACAAAACTCCGTACAATCAGAAAGCCGCCCCAGACAACAGCGACCGTGATCACATCGTAAGTGTGGATATTGCCGAGCAAAAAGCCGCAAAAGCCGGCGCCGAGTGCGGGGCGGATCGACTTCTTGCGCTCCGCCGAAAACAGCCCGCCAATGATCCCGACCATCAAAAGCAGCGAGACCAGATTGAGAGGATTCAGGTAAAGGCTCAAGAACGTCACCGCCTCCGGCTGCCA
>JBGPOG010000566.1:0-3119 GCA_041487935.1 Chthonomonadia bacterium
CAGCAGCGCGAAGTCGCGCAAAAAGCCGCTTCGGAAAACAGGGAAAAGAAATTCCGAAACGAGTTGATTGCACGGCTCCGCGGGCAAATCCGGAATGCCCTGGCGGGAGGCGATCCGGGTTCGGGCGGGCTGGAGGACCTCGTTGGCGGATATTCGTCCGGGCAGTTGGACCGGGCCATGCAGTCCGCGCTCGAGCCGCCGGATATAATCTCCGCGTCGGACCAGTCCCATTTTCACAGCCACTTTCTATTCACCACGTCGTTCTCCCGGCTTTCGCCGGCTCAGCAAGGATCGGTCCGCTCGATTCTGGACAAAGATAAGTACCATCCCACCTTCGCCGGCGATTCGGAAAGCGGCGGACATCCGGAGATTCCCGCCGATTTCTCATCCATGAAAGTTGGCCTTATCGCCGCTGCCGGCGGACTGCGGCTGGGGGTCATGGAACCGGATGGGAAGGACGTCTGGGTCTCGCCAGGCAAGCACATTGGCGGCGTTTCCACTCTGGACGCGCAAGTTCAGGAGAACGATTTCGACCCGTTAGTCGAGCGGATGCTGCGCAGCGCCTCGCTCGCGGACCTCTCCGCAATGCCGGCCGCACTGCGCAGGAAGGTTGTGCGATTTCCTGAGGGATTATCCCATAGGAGCCTCAGCGAGTTTCTGGGCAGCATAGCCGAACAGACTGCGGTTGCCAATTCGTGCGACGATTTCCTGAACTCACGGGCGACCTCTTATCCGAACAGTCTTGGCGACAAACCGGAATACACGGTCGAAGAAGCGCTCAGGCAGCTCGCCAGGGCATTTGGGCACCGCATGAAATACGAAAACCAAATGTTATACGCGAGCACCGTAACACTCGGCCTCGATCTCCGCTTGGAGCCATCCGCCAGGGTCATGCTGCGCCTGAGCGAATTGCTGAAACCGGATGCGCGTCCCGGAATCGACGATACGATCCTCTTTGGCGAATGCACGAAGCCGCAGGTCAACTGCATCATCCGAAATCATCCGATCAAGCTCAAGTATGGCGGACTCCTCTTTCGCATCGGACGGATTCACGCGTGTCTCAGGCTGTATGCCCTGCTGACGCCGGATCTCCGCGCGAAAGCTGAAGAAATGGAAGGTCTAGGATACGGGAGGATGTCCAACAGGCAAAAGACGGCTTTCGACGCGGTAGTCGAGGCGGGCCTTCCCGCCACCGACGAATGGGCGAAAGGCGTTATCGGCAATCGGTTGTATGTGCGGCGACTGTCGGCTGGAGCTGTTAACGCTCCGCCAACGTACAAACTCTTTGTCTATGCGGCAGGCCGCGGTGAGCCCCCGTTGGTCCGGCGCTTCGAGATCAAGTAGAACGGTCTTACGACTCCCCATTCTTCAACACGCTCAAAAACGCATTCGACTAAATCTCTTCGAGCCTTACCTGCTTCTTCCGTGTCTTCCTCACTTGTTGCATTTCCAGCAGCTTGCGTTTGAGTGTCATGTCACGGTTCTCCGCAATGCAGTAATGAATACGCCTCGTGAATCGGCGCCGGGATTTTGGGAACATTCGAACAGGATCGAGTTTAGCGGCCGCAAATCTGGCAAATATGCGGTAACGGAGTCCTGCCATGTACCCAATACTATTATGGGGTTCTGTGAGAGCGATGACGGCGATGCTCCTTTGCGAGCGTGAAGCGCGCCGTTACAGCTCGAACTCCGATAGACCCGCCATATGACCGGAATGGGAGAAAAGCTAATTTGGACAACGGCGCGCCGCCACAGTTGAATACGATGGAGTCCTTCAGCCAGAAGATTACCGCGCGATTGGGTGATCGGCTCTTAAATAGAGGCATCATTACCGCGGAGCAGCTAAGTCAGGCTCTCGAGACACAACGCCGCCACAATGGATTCCTCGGCCAGGTGTTAATAGACCAGGGGTTCACCGACAGCAATACGGTCGGCATGGTTTTGGCGGAAGACTTCGGGTTGACATACGTCAATCCTCTCGAGACGCGGCCCACTCCCGGCGTACTTAATCTGGTTACGGAAGAGCTCGTCCGGTCTACCAAGTCCCTACCGATCCAATTGCGTGGAGACGTGCTGAGCGTCGCCATGTTGGATCCGCTGGACGTGGCGGCAATCGATCAACTGTATCAGGTCACCGGGAAGCGTATTCACCCGCTTCTGGCAATGTCTCACGAGCTCTTGCGGGCAATCAACACGGTGTACGCGTCCGGATCGCGAACTGTTGAAGCGCTCGAGGCGCTGGAGGCGGAAACCTGCGTCCAGTCCAGCGCGCGCTTCTCGCGATCGGAGATAGTCGCAGCATCCGACGCACCTATCGTCATGCTCGTGCAATCTATCCTGCAGAGCGCGGTCGGGATGGGCGCCAGCGACATTCACCTAGAGCCCAACGCTCGCGGAGTGCGAGTAAGGTACCGGGTTGACGGAAGCCTTACGGAATTCACTGAAATACCTGCGGTACAGCGCGCGGCCTTTATAGCGCGAATCAAAGTCCTGTGCGAGATGGATATCACCGAATCGCGCAGGCCCCAAGATGGACGGTTGGAGTTCGAAGAGCACGGCCGCACCACAGATGTCCGTGTCTCAAGCGTGCCGACACCTTATGGAGAGAAGGTCGTTCTGCGAATTCTCGACAAATCGGACGTACTGGTGCCGCTGGCCAAGCTTGGATTCCGGCCGGACGAGCAGTCGCGCGTGGAATCTCTCATTCGCCAGCCGCATGGGATGATACTCGTAGTTGGCCCGACGGGGAGCGGCAAGAGCACGACCCTGTACGCGTCACTGAACATTCTAAACGACGCGACGCGAAACATAATGACTCTCGAGGACCCCATCGAATACGACGTTGACGGACTCAATCAGGTCCAGGTGAACGCGCGAATCGGGCTGACGTTTGCCAGCGGCCTCCGAACTTTCGTGCGCCAGGACCCGGACGTGATCTTCTTGGGAGAGATTCGAGACAGCGAAACGGCAGAGATCGCCCTGCAGGCTTCGCTCACGGGCCATCTCCTGTTGTCGACCCTCCATACAAATAGCGCGGTCGGCACAATCGCACGACTAAGAAACCTGGGTCTCGATTCCTTCTTGATCGGCCAGGCGCTTTCCGGAGTAGTGTCCCAGCG
>JBGPOG010000567.1:0-3114 GCA_041487935.1 Chthonomonadia bacterium
GATCATTCCGTTGATCGACGAGGTGCGGATGGTGGATACGCGCGTGCTGGCATTCGAAATCCCCAGGCAGCAGGTCATTACGAAGGATAATGTCCCGGTGTCGATCAACGGCGTGCTCTTCTTCAAGGTCAACAAGGCGGACGACGCCATCATCCGGGTGCAGGATTACCGCTTCGCCATTTCTCAGTACGCGCAGACCTCGCTTCGAGACGTGATCGGCCAGATGACGCTGGACCAGGTGCTTTCGGAGCGAGAAGCCATCGGCAAGGCCATCGAGTCCAACGTGGAACGGGACACCGAGCGCTGGGGACTCGAGGTGACCGGCATCCGCATCCAGGACCTGGATATGCCGGAAGAGCTCAAGAAGATGATGTCGCGCCAGGCTTCCGCCGAACGCGAAAAGCGGGCTACCATTACCAAGGCGGAGGGCGACCGGGAGGCCGCTGTCAACCTGGCCGCTGCGGCGCGCACGATGGCCGAGAGTCCTGGCGCCATGCAGTTACGGACCTTGCAAACGCTTGACGGGCTTGGCCCCACGGCTTCGAACACCGTCGTGCTTGCGGTGCCGGTCGACGTCTTGCAGGCGGCTGCGGGCTTGTCCGAGTATCTTAAAAGCGCCGCTCGGATCACCTCGAGCGATCCGCGGATTCCGGACTCGGATGCGAAGCGGATTTCATCGCAGCCGGTCGCAGCGCAATCGTTGGAGGCGGCTACTACAATTGAGCGGACGCGACCTTAGCGCGTATATGATATCCTTAGCGCTTAACCAGGCAGAGTTAACTGCTTACTAAAGACCACGCTCCGGTATTTCTTCCCCGGCCATTGCATTCTATCCGCTGGTAGAATGAACGGGCATAAGGTCTGGAATTGCACGGTTAACGGCCTGCCGAATTCTTTCCAACATTGGGAAAAATACTGGAAAAAGGGATTGACATCTCATATTGTCCGGTGTTATCATTGGCTGTCGCAGCAATAGAACTGCGATCGGGTGCATAGGAATCTCTTTTACGCGGAAAGGATTGCTGACATGGAACGCTCTCGATCGGATTCACAACGGCTTCTCGGACGTCTCTCTCTCTCTTCCTCACGTTCGCCTTCGCTTCGCGCGCACATTGTGATGACCAGTGCCCAACAGTCACGTTAGCAGGTGATCCGGGCCCGTGCCACGTGACCCCCGCAGATCCTGGCGAGCAGAATTGCACTGTCGTAGCCTACACTGTTGTCGGAACCGCCCACGGCCAGCACGCAGACAACACCGATCGAAAAATTGTATACGTCTGCCTTTACATTGCCAAAAAGACCACGGCGCCCCCGGTTTCAGTTCCTAATTCCAGCAGTCCAGGATCGGACTGGGTTCTGAAATGGACTGAAAATGCTAACCCGACCTCCGTTACGTTTGGCAAGACGTGGAATGTAATGTACATCGCAGCAGGAGATTTCTGGTGGCTTGGAGGCACCACGGACGATTGGGAGCAATCACCCCCATGGATATTCTGGGCCAATCAACCCTATAACCCTCTAAACCCGGGCGACTACACTTCACACACTAACAGGATCGGCCCGTACTACACAAATTAGTGCGTACTAGTCACAGCCCGCTTGGAAACACGCGCGCGCTCCTAGCGGGCTGTAATATCACTGTGTGAATTGAGGATTGCCCTCAGACAATGCGAGGTGGACACACGGATGCGTATGTACAGTCTCATCCCGAAGTGCTTGACCTTATTCTTGCCGATCCTCGTGTCCTCGGCCGCAAGCGGCCAGGGCGGGTTCAGGACGCCACTAATAGATCTCAAGCAAAATCCTTGTTGGGTCTATGAGGCGGAACGTGTGTCGAAGCTCAACGGCCAGGTCCTTGGACGTAGCAGGACGGCATACTTTCGTGGGCGATATAAGACTGTCGAAGAGCAGTTCGCTTACTCGGGCAGCGCAGGGCTGGCGTCTCCAAAAGTCGAGACTCGCATAAGCGCCAACACGTGGCCTCCAGCTTCCTGGATATACGACGAGAAACTGCGTTCAGCAAATATCGACCAGTCGACCGCTTTCTACAACTTCGTGCTGTTGGTCAGGAAGCTCGGAAAGGAGACCGTCCGTACAAAGTACCATGTGCCCGCCCGTCTGCTCGATGACAAGCTGATATACGGACGGCACAGCTTGCTTCACCATTCCTTTAATACTATTTCCGGCCTATATCTCGTCTATGATTTTGATTACGCTCATTTCAGCAAGGAATTTCGGAAGATCGGAAAAGAGAAAGTGGCCGGCCAGATGTGTTTGGTATTCGAAGAAATCCGCAACGATGCGGCTCCTGGTCGCTACTGGATCGAGCCCCGCTCTCATTTCGTGTTGAGGACCGAACATGTTACGCCGGATTCCACGCGCCAAAAGCTCGATCGGTCGGTCGGGACCACGACGAAATTCGCCTTCCGGAAAAGCCTTCCTGCGGAGTTGTTCGAGCTGCCCCCCGGAACGACGGCTTATTTGCCGGAATCCATGAAAGACTATCCGCTTCCGCATGGTGTTATCAGGAAACCGATGACGGGCAAGGAGGCCCTGCTGGGATTCGACCCGGAGACGGCGTTACTGCCGCAGAAGCCTGTCGGTAATGGAGTCGGGATGCGGCTGGTGAAATAGGGAGGATCACGATGGCAACTGATTTGGTACGTCGGGCGAGTGTCGCCTGGTTGCTGATATTTTTCGCAGTCCTGGCCGGGAGTACCGCCCAATCACAGCCAACTCCCGTGCGACCACTCCCGCAGTCCGGCCGGCCGGACTCGGCGGCATCGCAAATGCCTTTGAGCGAAGCCGATCTGCGCACGGACAGCCGGCTGTCTCAGGTATTGAACCTGGACGTGCGAGGCGTCGAGATGGAAAAGATCATGGACGCCGTGAGCAAGCAGACAGGAAACACGCTCTCTGTTGCGCGTAAGTGGAAGGACAGACGTTACACGGGAATGATGCGGCGCGGAACCGTGGCCGCTTTTATGCTCGCCATCGCGCGAACTTGCCGGATGTCCTGGCGGAATCTGCCCGATGTTGAGAGCGCAGCCCCTCAGCCGGCGCATCGGTACGAGTTGTACTAATCGGACGAAGAGCAGCAGCGCGAAGTCGCGC
>JBGPOG010000568.1:0-3087 GCA_041487935.1 Chthonomonadia bacterium
AGGCAAAAAACGGATTCCTCACAAAGGCGGTTCGGAATGACGGTCTTGCCACTTTGTCGTCATTGTAATGGCATTACTGAGACACTACACTAGGAACGCAAACGCTCACAAAGGCGGTTCGGAATGACGGTCTTGCCACTTTGTCGTCATTGTAATGGCATTACTGAGACACTACACTAGGAACGCAAACGCTTCATTCTCAAACCTCGGAGGCATGGGATGAACCTGGTTTCTCTGATCCTTCTTACCGTACTTTTCCGGCCGGATGCCCCTCTTATCCATCCCGCGCTCAAGACCTCGCCGGACGCACTCTTGAGTATCTGGAAGATTGGATATGACCGCGCGGAGAAAGATCGAGATACCGATCGCGAGCTGACGGTTGTTCTCATCCGGCGAAGCGGCGAGCAAACAGCCCGTTTTCAGCTCGCGGACTGGCAGACTGCGTTCGAGAAGTGAATTGTAATCCCTGACTACCCAAGAGAGGACTTCCTGAAAATGGCAAACTTAGCTCAGTTGAAGGTCAATCCCCCGGTCAACCGCCTCCGCGGCTCCTTGCCCAAAATCGGCATTCGTCCCACTATCGACGGGCGCCTCGGCGGCGTGCGGGAATCCCTCGAGGAAGTGACCATGGGTATGGCGAAAGCTGCCGCGGAGTTCATATCGGGAAATGTCCGCCACTCATGTGGGATTCCTGTGGAGTGCGTGATCGCAGATTCGTGCATAGGCGGAGTGGCCGAAGCAGCGGCCAGTGCAGAGAAGTTTGCCCGTGAAGGCGTCGGCGTTTCGCTTACGGTCACACCCTGCTGGTGTTATGGCGCCGAGACCATGGATATGAATCCGCTTATCCCAAAGGCGGTGTGGGGTTTTAACGGCACACAACGGCCAGGAGCCGTTTACCTCGCCGCCGTCCTCGCCGGCCACACGCAGAAGGGACTGCCGGCATTTGGAATCTACGGACGGGACGTCCAGGATCTCTCGGACACGGATAAGATTCCCGCGGATGCCGGCGGCAAGATCCTCCAATTTGCGAAAGCCGGTCTCGCCGTTGCCACCCTGCGCGGAACGTCGTATCTCGGCATGGGCGGGTGCTCGATGGGTATCGCCGGCTCGATCGTGGATAACGCTTTCTTCGAGCGGTGGCTAGGGATGCGGGTAGAGTCGATCGACATGTCCGAATTTATCGGCCGGATGAACAAAGGCATCTATGACCGGGAAGAGTATGAGCGGGCGCTTGCCTGGGTTCGCGAGAATTGCCCGGAAGGCAAGGACTGGAACCCGCTGGAGAAGCAGCGCACCCGCGAGCAGAAGGACCAGGATTGGCAAACCAATATTAAAATGACGCTGATTTCCCGCGATCTGATGGCAGGCAATCCCAAGCTCGCCGAGATGGGCTTCGGCGAGCAAGCGATGGGCCATAACGCGCTCGCAGCAGGCTTTCAGGGCCAGCGGCAATGGACCGACCACTTCCCCAACGGCGACTTCCCAGAAGCCATGCTTTGCACGTCATGGGATTGGAACGGAATCCGGCAACCTTATGTGGTTGCCACCGAAAACGACGCTCTCAACGGCGCATCGATGCTCTTCGGACACCTGCTTACGGGAACGGCCCAGCTCTTCTCGGACGTTCGGACCTATTGGAGTCCGGAATCCGTCAAGCGCGTGACCGGTCACACGCTCACCGGCCGAGCCGAGGGCGGTTTCTTACACCTAATCAACTCCGGTCCCAGCGCGTTGGACTGGACCGGCGAACTGCTAGAAAGCTCCCCCAAAGATGGGGGCGGGGGGGGCCTCAAGCCCTGGTGGGAAATCACCTCCGACGATGCCGCGCGCTGCCTGGATGCTACGAAGTGGTGCCCGTCCGACCTGGGCTATTTCCCGGGCGGAGGCTGGTCTACGGACTTCACCACGCGTGGTGGTATCCCGTGTACCATGTGCCGCATCAACCTGGTTGGCGGGTTGGGGCCTGTTATTCAGATCGCCGAAGGCTGGACGATCGAATTGCCTGAAGACGTTCACCGCACACTCGACGAGCGCACCAACCCCACTTGGCCCACGACCTGGTTCGTGCCAAACGTCACCGGCAGCGGACCGTTCAAAGACGTCTACTCCGTCATGAACAACTGGGGCGCCAACCACGGCGCAATCTGCTATGGACATATCGGAGGTGACCTCATAACCCTGGCATCCATGCTGCGCATCCCTGTGGACATGCACAACGTGCCGGAGGAGCGCGTATTCCGTCCGAGCGCCTGGTCCCGCTTCGGAGCGCTCGATCCACAAGGGGCGGACTACCGGGCGTGCGGGACGTATGGGCCGATGTATGGTTAAACCGAGCATGTGTTACAATACAGGCAGGAGGCGCAAGGCATGAAACGGTTCAAGATAAGGTTTGCCGATTCCAGCGATAGAGAAGTGATTCTGGACGTCATAAAGTATGGACAAGTGATCTGCTTGCGCGACAATACGTTCATAGTTCTGGAGCCTGCACTCAACCATCTGAATGAACTGGGCGCCAAGTTCGTCAACCTCGGCGAGGAGAGCTGGGACCGTGTTGTTCGCACGTTACGACGTGCGATGTGTTCCGCATAAGCGTTGCATATCGAAAAGTCAAAACATCGAGGATTGAAGCAAATGTCCGCAATTGCAATTAAATCGCCGGAACCAGTCGAACTGGAATATTACGACGGAGCCGAAGATGACGGTATTGTTGACGAGGCGCAAAATGATGAAACGGTAATCGCAGAGCGTTACGACATTTCTAGCTATGGTGCTGATTATGACGTTGAGGGGCTAGTAAAACGGCTGGACAGGGGCGATATTTGGATTCCTGAATTCCAGCGAGACTATGTGTGGACCATGAATATGGCGTCGCGATTTATCGAGTCGCTGCTTCTGGGTCTGCCTGTGCCGGGTGTGTTTCTCGCGAGGGATCCAGTAACAAATAAGCTCATCGTAATCGATGGGCAACAGCGACTCAAAACTCTGCAGTTCTTCTACGATGGTTTCTTTAACCCTAAGCCGAACGAAAAATCTCGGCGCGTATTCCGATTGACGCACGTTCAGGAACAATTCCTGGGCAAGACCTAC
>JBGPOG010000569.1:0-3068 GCA_041487935.1 Chthonomonadia bacterium
GACGTGATCGCCTGTAGATGCTTCAACGTTCCTGCCGGTGGCAGGAAGCCTTGCAGCCGTTCGTCGCAGAGCGACAGGCCCGGTCGATCGCCCTGCTGCAGCATCAAGTAGCTCACGGCCGCCGCAAGATACGTGCAGTATTCGAACTTGGAAACCCCCGCCTCGCCGGCAAACCCCATCGAGGCGCTCTCGTCCAGCAGCAGGTACGCTGACAGGTCCGTCTCTTTGCGGAATAGCTTTACGTACAGACGGTCCGTCCGCGCCACCGCCCGCCAGTCCACCGCGCGGATTTCGTCACCCGGCACATACTGCCGGTAATCCGCAAACTCCGCGCTGAAGTCGTAATACGGCGACCGGTGACGCCCTGCGTAGAATCCCTCCACCACGATTTTTGCGGCGAAGAGGAGGTTTTTGAATCGGCGGAGTTCTAGAGTCGGAGAGTGGGAGAGTGGGAGAGGGGGAGATGTTCCAAACCCTTCTCGAATACAGTATGGCGATAGATGCGGTAGCAACCAATTAGCGAACGGCTTTTTCAATTCTTTGCTCTCTTGTTTGAGGCAGGAAGAATCCAATCTTCAGAGTGATTGATCATATCAACGAGCATCTTGAGGACCTCCTCGTATTCCTGATAAAGCTGCCTTGCAGTCTCCTTGGCAACGTAACCGCATTGAACCGAGAACTCAATCCACGTTTGCGCCTCAGCCGCCTCACCTTCGGCTTCGTTGAGTTTATTAATAAATGCTGCTTCGTAGCGCCGGCGTCTCCATGCCTCCGCGATCATCGAGCACACTGCCCTGGAGGCTCGCCGTATCTGGTCAGTCAACGAGTATGTCTCTTCCCTAGGAAAGCACTTACTCAACTCAAATACACTCATCGCCAGCCGGAATGCCTTTTTGTATACCAAGAGTTCCCTATGGCTAGTAATGCGCTCGTTCAACGGAATCCCTCCTTGAACCAGATATCTTGGTGGAACGGTTTGGTCCGTTCGGAACACGAAAGTCGGAGTGCGCGCTATCGCTCTCCCACTCTCCCTCTCTCCCCCTCTCCCCCTCTGTAATCCGGTTCTTTAACCTCACGAACGAGTTCCTCCACGATCTTCTCCGCCGAAACCCCATCGGCAACGGCCGCATAGTTCGGGATCACACGGTGCATCAGCACTTGTTGTGCAACAGCTCGTACGTCGTTCGCGCTCGGCGCTGGTCTTCCGGAAAGTACTGCTCGCGCCTTTGCGCCCAGGATGAGATATTGCGACGCTCTTGGCCCGGCGCCCCACTCCACGTACTTCTTCACGATGGGTAGAGCCTCAGGGTCCTTCGGCCGTGAAGCCCGGGACATGGCGACCGCAAATCCGATTACGTGCGGTGAAACGGGCACCGTGCGCACAAGCCGCTGCATCTCGAGAACTTCATCGCGGGTAACTACCGGCTTGACGGTGACGTCCCTGTCCGCTGTGGTTTCCAGCACCACGCGCTCCTCCTGCTTGCGATTGGGATAATCCAGGTTCAGGCTGAACATAAATCGGTCGAGCTGAGCTTCAGGCAGGGGATAGGTGCCTTCGTGCTCGATGGGATTCTGGGTGGCTACTACAAAGAAGGGAAGATCGATCTGCATTGTCCGTCCGGCTACAGTCACCGTATATTCTTGCATCGCCTCCAAGAGTGCCGACTGGGTCTTTGGTGGCGTGCGGTTGATCTCGTCCGCCAGGAGCACGTTCGTGAAGATCGGCCCCGGCGCGAACCGCAAGTGCCGCGCGCCCGTGGCTTGATCGGTCTCCAGCAGTTCGGTGCCGATAATGTCTCCGGGCATAAGGTCCGGCGTGAATTGAATCCGCTTGAAATCCCAGGACATCGCTTGCGCCAGGGTTTTTACCAGGAGAGTCTTCGCGAGGCCCGGCACCCCGATCAGCAGGCAATGCCCGCGGGCTAACAGCGCCGCGACCAGATTCTGCACGATAAAGTCCTGCCCGACGATGACCTTCCCAATCTCCGCGAACAGCCGCTGTGAGGCCTCTCTTACACGCTCCAGTTCATCCCCTGAAACATCAGCCACTTCCTCCGACATTCCCGCTCCCTTCATTCATCGAAGAAGCCAAATCCCACTTGAACTCCGTCGCGTAGCCTCGTGCATGGGCAATCATGAAATATCTCAGCTTCTCCGGGTTTCTCACGCCTTAGCGCGGAAGTGCAATACCGATCGTCCGCCGGAAACGGAAACGGTTGCCCGTGCAACCAAAACCGGCGTAACCCGCGCCTCTTCGGTCTTGCGGCTACTGGCCAGGTTAGTCCCGCTATTCCGTATCACTCGCGTTCTGTCCTCCACGGGCCTAGGCCGCTCAGCGTCTTTGAGCCTCAATATCTCTTGGGCGATTCGCTGGGGTGACCTAAGGCCGGCGGCATTGCGTCTCGAAGGAGAAGCACAATGTCCTCGGAGACCTTCAGTGAGTTATACTCGTACCGGAAAGACTGGAACGGGCGAGAATTGAAACCGACTCGTGCAGATGGTCGGCGTTTGAAGCTACGCCGCGATGGAGGCACTGGCCGAATCGGACCTTCGGTTCCGGTGCATCTGAAGCAATACGCCGAAGCTGCTCAAGATCGCAGGTCCCATGAACAATCCAAGAGGACCCATCACGAACGTGCCGCCGACCGCGGCAAAAAAGACCGGGAGAGGATGCATTTTCGTTCGCGAGCCGATCAAAATCGGGCGTAATACATTGTCTATGGTTCCCACAACGAGCAGCCCCCAAAGGACCAGCCCAATCGCCCGCCCGTACTCTCCGCCAATGGCGAGGAATAGCGCCGCCGGCCCCCAGATAACCGGCGCGCCGAGAATTGGGACGAGACATAGCAGGGTGGTGACCAGCGTCCAGAGCAGTGGCGAGGGCAATCCGATCGCCCAGTATGCCAGTCCGGCAAGCGCTCCCTGAACGATTGCGACGACCCCATTGCCGAATACGGTCGCCGAAATGGCTGAGGAAATATTGGTTATCAATTCGTCGGTTTCGTCCGCGCTGAGCGGCACACACTCCCGAAACACCGTTCGCGCGCGGCGGCCATCGCGCAACATAA
>JBGPOG010000570.1:0-3067 GCA_041487935.1 Chthonomonadia bacterium
CCAGCACTTCGCCCGGCAGAACGTTCAAGGTCAGATCATGAACAGCCACCCCACGGCGGTTGTTTAGAGCAGAGAGAGACTTTACCTCGAGGGTCGGGACTGGCGGAGCCGAGGCGAAAGGTGTTTGCTCCGTACCCGCGGGCTGCAACAGCATTTCGGAGTGAGGTCCGCGCTCCCACGGGGCTTTGGGCATGAGCTCTTCCGATGGCGCCCGGTCCAGGCGGACTCCGGGCGATGCGGTACGCTGGCCGAGCATGAGCGCCAGCAGGTCCTCGGGATATGTCTCCGAGGTCATGCGCTCGCCCGCCAGCTTGCCGCCGCGAAGAACGGTAATGCGGTTGGAATATTCCATGACCTCGCGGATCTTATGTGTGACGAATATGACCGTGCAGCCCGTTGAAACAAGCGAGCGGAGCAGCTTGAAGAGCGCTTCGGACTCCTGGGGCGCGAGCGTTGCCGTGGGCTCGTCCATAATGAGGATTTCCGCGCCCCGATAGAGCGCCTTTACAATTTCCGCTTTTTGAAGCGCAGCGACGGAAAGCGATCCTGCACCGGCATTCCAATCAAGTTCGATGCCGAGCTGCGAGGACAGGCTTCGGACCCTTGCAAGAGCTTCGCGGCGTGAGATTACACCGGCCGTACCCGGCTCCGCGCCCAGAATGACATTATCGAGCGCGGAGAGAGCCGGGATAAGGGTTGTGTGCTGCGTGACCATCCCGATTCCCAGCGAAATCGCCTTCGCTGGACCGCCGATATACACATCGTTTCCACGAATCCGAATCCGGCCTCTATCGGCCTGGTACTTGCCGTAGAGGACGCCCGCCAATGTGGATTTTCCCGCTCCATTCTCTCCGATCAGCGCGTGGATTTCGCCCTTGAAGACGGCGAGCGACACGTCGTCGTTGGCGACAATTGGCCCGGGAAAGGTCTTGGTAATGGAGGCCATCTGGACGATTGGCTCGGCGTTGGGGGACATGGCGACCTATTGTAGCGAAACTGCGCGCGAAGAGTCAACGCATCGGCATGAGTACCAGGAGGGGAAATAACGCTGTGGCGATACTATTTCGACAGCTATTCGGACTTAAATCTGAAACATCCGGATTGTACGGTTGTCTCACTTCAACGAGTGCGGCAACGACGCCGTGTCTTGAGAGTGAGGATGATGATGTGGCGCATAAGCTGGAGTCTATTTGGTGTTATCAAGCGACAAGACAACCGGAACAATAAATGTGACGTAACCTGGAACGAACTTTGTGCGTTCGCTGACGGCGAGGCAGGAGAACGCCGTGCCGAACGAATAAAACGGCACCTGGAACAATGCTCGAATTGCAAGTCTGCCAATGACTTTCTTACTTCCGCTCACCGAGTCCTCGGTTCATCACCGGAACTAGAGCCGCCTCTTTGGCTCCGCCAGAACATCCTTGACGCAACTGTTAATCGCCCCGCTCGTGTATCTCAGCCAGTTTTTGCAGTGCTCGCACGGCCCGCGAATATCCTGGCATTCGCGGGGACTGGACTTGCCGCTGTAGTAATGGCCGCTGGTTTGTTCCTCGGAACCTCGGACCGCAAAGATACGCAGAAGGAAAACGAATATAACACTCCCGGCTTGGCATCTCGACTTACGAGTCCCACCAGTCGACCGATCGATACCGCTATCGCGAGTAATCGCCGCGACAGAGCAGTCATAGCGGACGCTTCGCCTTCGACGTCGAAGGTGGCCACCCGTCAGGCACGTCCCCGCAGAGAGAACATTCAGATAATGACAGCGATGATGCGGAAGAATCCGACAGTCGTTGTGGATCGCACCGATAGCCGGGGATTTTTCTTCGGAACGCGCCGCGAAGCCAAGTTCGCATCGAGTGGCAGTGAACTTGAAGAACCAGATTCTGCAGGCTCCATTACAGTCGGGATTGAGAATGCAGCCAATTCACGCAGCACCGTTATGGCGCCCGTGGATTCTTCGGCTCCCGTCAACGCTGCAGTCGTGCCCGCGGCCGTGGCTAAGCCCGCAATGACACGCATTGTTTTGGCGGCGACCGTACCGCCGAATTGCAGCGAGCAGATCGCCACACTTGCGACACTGAAGCAACAATTGCGGGGCCAACGCAGCTCCTGGCATCTGGACGGGTTTAGTCGCAGACAGCGAGACGGACAATTGAACGTCGACATTATCAAAGGAAGTTTCTAACCGAGTGGCCGTGAGCGACCGCACGGATTAACGCAGTACAAGCGTGATCGCCATGCGCGAGAAGCATTTTGCGAAGACGTATACAACAATATTGCTCGCAGTGGGATATGCCGGTTTGCCGGTTTGCCTGTTTGGGCAGGCGCGCACGGAAGCGATCGTCGATTCCGGCGCACCGACCGGATTGTTCGGCCTGATTAATCCCAAACCGGGTTATATCCGCTCGGATGGCACACCTGCGGACCGCGGTATTCCTTGCGCAGAGACTTTGCGCGGTGGTTCCAGCGCAGGCTACGCACTGTCTCACGGGGGTATCATTCCCAGCTCGCTGCGCGTATCGGTCGGCGCGAGGTCTCTTCGGGAGGGAGTGGACTTCTATCTCGATCCGGCAAATGGAACTCTCGCCTTTGCCGATCCCGTAGGGAGATTTGACTCCGTTCACGCAAGCTACCGATACATCGAGAGCGCCGACAAAGATCGATCCCCATTGGGCCTTCAGGGTCTCGCGCTGAACTTTCAAGGGCTAACCTTGAATTTTGGATTCGGAACCACCAAAGACAAAGCCAAAGGGATCGACTTTACGACCTATGGGCTGGGACTGAATTCAAAGATTGGCGCATCCTCAACGCTAAATAGCCTTTTTTATCTGAGCACCCCCGCCACCAGCTCCGGAAATAGGGCCCAGGACTTTCGGTTAACCGACAATAGCGCGCCGAAAATCGATCCGAGCGATCTTGTCAGCGATCACCTATTCGTGCAGGGCTTGACCGTCAAAACAGGAACAGCCTCCTTCCGCGCGAGCTTCCAGGATATCGGCAAGAAATTCAATGGATTTCAGGCGATGCGTGAGGCCAATGGCAAGAATGCCGATATGCTCGCCCA
>JBGPOG010000571.1:0-3067 GCA_041487935.1 Chthonomonadia bacterium
CACGATCTTGAAGCCCTGCTCCAGGGCAATGAAGCGCGCGTCTTTCGGCTCGCGAGAAATCGCGCTCGCAACCTTGCGCTTAAGCAGCTTCTTTATTCTTGCCGAATCGACGCGCCATTTCGGAGCTACGTCGACGACCTTGTGGCCCGTGAACCACGCCGCAAATCGCTGCGTGGCATCTTCTTGCTCGCCAATGGAGACCGCTTTCTCCAATGTAGCGTCGATATCGACATCGACCCCGAGCTCAGCGCGAGTCGCGGTCCACTGCTTGCCGTTCTGAACTCCCGCGGGCAGTGCGATGACAACCTTCTCCGCAAGCCGCGCGTCGCGCCAGGCCTGGAGCTCCGCTCTCGCAGTTTCGACCGGCTTCTTGCCGCAATCGATCCCCGCTATTCGGACGCCGTCGCGAATAATCCCAGCCGGAGCGTGCGAAAACTTTGCGACCGTGGCCGCGCCGGCGCCACCCAACAAGCCGGCTGAAATCAGGGCAACGATAAGGGTCTTTCGATGTGAATTCAAATGTGCCGCCTTCATGCTGAAACGTGATGCGTGATCCGTGATGCGTGAGCAACGGTCTGAACCATCACCTGCTTAGAGACTAATAAACTTCCTGATTGTTCCCATCTAACACTTCAAGAATCATGCGACGTAATTGCAAAACTGTTGCGAAACGAGCGATTCGTCATCCCGAGCATTTTACCGCGCCTAACGCGGCGTTGAGCGTAAGAAACTGTCACAGCCCCCGTCACCCCTGTAGGGATCTGTTTTTGAATTTGCAAGTCGACATTCATGCACTAAACGGTGAAGTTTCTTAGGAGACCTCATGTGCTGCGCACACAACCAAGCATGAAAATGACGTAGCACGAGCGACTTGCCCTAGTTGGGTCGGCTATTTTCAGGAGAGCGTAAGAAACTGTCACAGCCCCCGTCATCCCCGTAGGGATCTGTTTTTGAATTTGCAAGTTGACATTCATGCACTAAACGGTGAAGTTTCTTAGGAGGTACGAGAGATCTGCTTTTCGACACGTGTCATATACGTTTCTGTTGGCCAAAAACAGATCCCTCGTACCTCGGGATGACATTTGAATGCTTGCCTTACAGTTTTGCAATTACCTGGAATATATGAGAATCGAAAGGATTAAGATGACGATTCCTCGCCTGTACTTGATTGCGGCCATGGCCGCGATGTGTCTGCCGTCGGCGGCTCAGCAGACTCCGCCGATTGCTCCAAAACTCCAGCCGGCGCCACTTCCTCCTGCCGTCGTACTGCCGGGACCCGAGAAAGCTCCGCCAGATGTTCCAAACCGGCCCCTCACGGCCGATGAGGCCGCCCGTATCGCCTTGCACAACCAGCCTAATATCGTCGCTGCAGCGGCGGAGGTCACGTCCGCCCAGGGGCGTACGGGGCAGGCCAGATCCGGCTTGCGTCCCTCGCTCGCCGTGACTTCTTCCTACAATAAGGTGCAAACCATCCATACGCAGGGAGGTGGAGGAGGTGGAGGCGTCGCGCAGACCGGCGGATCGAACGTAACTCAGACCGGGTTCTTCGGATCGGCGTCGATCCACCAACTTCTCTTCGATTTCAACCATACGCGAGACCTGCTGCGCGAAGCATCGGCAAGCGAGCGAGCCGCGAATCAGAACCTGACACGGGTTCAGGCGGATACGGTCCTGCAGGTCAAGCAGGCGTTTTATACACTGGCGCAGAACGAGCGGTTGGTCGCAGTCAATGAGTCGAATGTTCGCAACCAGCAGGATCACCTAGCATTGGCGCAAGCGCGCCTGAACGCAGGAATGGGATTGCCATCGGACGTGGTTCGCGCTCAGACGGCGGTATCGGATGCCATCTTCAACCTAAACGTAGCTCGCAACAATGCTGCGATTTCCCGGGTCGATCTCGCAACGGCGATGGGCGTCGATCCTCGAACGCCCATCCAGGTCTCCGACCAGGATGAGCCCATTACCAGCGTCACGGATGTCGGCCAGCTCGTTCAATCCGCTCAACTCAAGCGACCGGAAGTTCTGCAGGCGCAGGCCGGCCTGCTGTCCGCCCGATTTGCGGAGAGCGCCGCCAGAAACTCGAACGCGCCCAGCCTGGCGGCGACCCTGGCTCTCTCCTCGCGCGGCACGGACGCGCTTCCGGGTACTGACCAGCTCAATATCGGCGCCACGCTCACCTGGAGCCCATTCGATTCCGGCCTTACCGCCGGCAGGGTTAAAGAGGCTCGCGGGCAGGTTGACGCAGCCCGGGCGGCGCTCGGCTCTACCCGGCTGGCGGTAACATCCGATGTATCGCAAGCGTACCTGAATCTGCGAACTGCGGAACAGCGTGTGACGACTGCTGATGCAGAGGTCGCGAACGCCCAAGAAGGCGCGCGGCTTGCGGAAGGGCGCTATCGCGCGGGCCTGGGCACATTCATAGACGTAACCGACGCGCAATCCGCCCTATTGACCGCCCGGACCAACCGTGTGAACGCTCAAACGGCGGTTAACCAGGCGCGATCGGCGCTGAGCCGCGCGATCGGCGCTGCGCTGCCGACCACAAGATAGCGATTCCACGAGAACAACGCATAGGAGTCCAGGGACCTGTGCGCGTCAAAGCGCGGCGATAGAATTCAATCAAATTCCATTCCTTGCATATCAGACGTTTGGTCGGGCCTTCCCAAAAACACTCGGGGAGGCCTTTAATTCATGCGTGTAAAATTAGCTTCAATTGTGATATATTTGCTTAGATGAGCGAGAAAGCTGCCGTACAGAATCGGCCACCGCGACCACTGTGAAAGGTGCCGGCCAAACTCTTTTTTCCGATGAAACAGAATATAGGTGAGCTCACCAACTCTCGGGTAGACGAGGTGCGGAGAGGCAAAAACCAATGAACGAAGATCCCAGTTGTGCGCTGAGTCCAACATATCTTCAGCTCCTTCAAACCTGCATTCAACACAACACGGCGAATTTTTTGGCAGTACGATCGGATTGCTTATTACCGATATGTTAGATGGTATCGCCAGAGCTTCTTTAAGTATCCCGACCGAGTGTAGATTATAATGAATCTTCCTTTCAATGCTTC
>JBGPOG010000572.1:0-3059 GCA_041487935.1 Chthonomonadia bacterium
ATCGTAAAAGGTGCAACGGTCCTGGATACCCGCAGCATCTCCGATTTCGGCACGGCGCACATCCCCGGTGCGGTACACGTTCAACTCGAGGGAATGTTCGCTCCCTGGGTGGGCGTGGTCGTTCGACCGGATGAGGACCTGATCGTAGTCGCCGCGACGAGCAGAGAGACTGAGGCTGTAACAAGGCTTGCCCGAGTGGGTTATGACCGGATTCTCGGCTGGATCGATGGCGAGATGACGGCATGGGCAAGTGCCGGAAATACCGTTCAATCGGTGACGCAGATCTCACCCGAAGATCTCAAAAACGCGACGAAACGTGCCGGCCCGCTCCTCATCCTCGACGTACGCACTCCAGCGGAGTGGGATCGGGCACACATTTCGAGCGCAATTCATGTCCCCCTGGCACAGCTTGAATCGCGAATGGCGGAAGTCCCGGACTGTCCCATGAATGTGATCTGCGGGACAGGCTTTCGGTCATCGATTGCCTGTTCGCTCCTCCAACGCGCAGGGCGAAAGGACGTGGCAAATGTTGTTGGTGGCTGGGCCGCCTGGCAGGCGGCTAATAACGAGGAGTAGCAAGAGATGAGGCCCTATATGTTCCCGGAGTGCTACTCCTATGGCTACCAGTGGAGCGCTGGAGGGAAATAACGGTCGATCAAGCCGAGATAATAGGGCTTAAGCGCTTCGACGCCAGGCCGCTCCAAACCCTTTGAATAGAGATCGTAAGGGTTGAACGCATCCACCCAGCGGAACATCTCGCGATCGTGATCATCCATCAGGTGGTCGTACGCGCGCTCCTTGTGGCCGGCGTAAAAGGAGTGGTAGCGGATCATATACAACCCTTCCTCGGGGAGATAATCCTTCACAACTTGATAAAGATACTCGTCATGGCCCCATGACAGGTGTACGTCGTTCAAGCCGCAGCCCTCTTGATAGATTCCCGAGCGGCTCTGATAATCATTTACGCGGCTATCGGGATTCAGATTGAAGAACTCCGGAAAAACGATCCGCTCGGAGAACGCGCATCCCACGGGAAACGTATCTCCCACAACCGCCCATTGCGCCTCACCGAAAAGGCATAGGACTTTCCCCAGGTCGTGGATAAGTCCGGTTAAGACGAACCAATCCGGGTGCCCGTCTTTGCGAATAGCCTCCGCTGTCTGCATCAAGTGTTCGATCTGCATGAAGTCGACATCCGGGTCGCTGTCATCGACCAGCGTATTGAGAAACTCCATCGCTTCCCATATACCCATCGAGCGCTTGCGAAGCGGTAAATACTCTCGCTTTTTTGAAAGCACGAAGTCAAGCGTCTGATTCATATGATTGAGACGGTAGAACTCGCGAACCGGTGGCCTCGCGTTGGCTTCATAATCGCGGAAGGATTCCCGGCTCTTGCCAAGATGTTTCTCACTCAACGATCCCGGCTCGCCATAGACGTCGGTATAACGCGCGCGGATCACCTCGTCCCATTCGTCGATGTCGTCCAATCGAGCGTTTGTTGCGGTGGTTTCCGCCATCCGAATCTCCCCAGGCCTCCGACATGACGGTCTGTACCCTGATGTGCCTTCTTGCTGCGCCGTCCTATTTGCTTCAATGATTCTAACCTCCAACCTAAATCTCCTGCTGCAGTTTATCCAAGTCTGCCTGAACACGAAGGAGTTCGATCGCCCGGCTAGAATTTACCACTACTCCCTGTTGCCACCTTGAATCTGAAAGGACCTCTATTGAACCGACCGAAAGTCGTATTCTTTGCAGAGTTGTTCAGTCTATCTGGCGAAGCAGTAGGCGTCATCGAGTCCGCCGGAGCGCAGCTAGTTCAGTGTCACTCGCGCGATGCTGCCCTCGTGGCCGATCTGTCGCAAGATGCCCTTGCGGTGATGACCGCGCTCGTTCCGATTCAAGCCGAAGCGATAAGGAATATGCGGAAATGCCGCGTCATCTCCAATCTGGGCGTTGGGTTCGATCACATCGACATCGACACCGCCCGATCGCATGGCGTTACAGTGACGCACGTACCCGACTACTGCACGGACGAGGTCGCGGATCACACCTTGGCTCTTGCCCTGTCACTGGCCAGAGATCTCCCCGCGTTACAGCGAGCCGTATTGAGTGGCAAGTGGATTCCAGAGCTGACAGCGCCTATGCGGCCATTGAAGGAGATGACCTTCGGCGTGCTCGGATTCGGGCGTATTGGCAAGACCGTCATCGAGCGCGCGCAGGCCTTTAAGTTCAAGCTCGCCGCTTGCGATCCCTATGTCCCGGATGAGGTCTTTGCGGCATCAGGCATTGGTAATCTCTCGCTCGAGGAGCTTCTTACGCAATCTGATATTCTCTCGCTTCACGTTCCATTGACCGGCGAGACACGTCATATTATGAATGCCGAATCGTTCCGGAGCATGAAGCCATCCGCAATGCTGGTTAACACAGCCCGTGGCGCGGTAGTGGATACCCTGGCGCTCGCGGATGCGCTTGAACGTCGTATTATCGCCTCTGCGGCAATCGACGTCTTCGAAGAAGAGCCTTTGCCTGGCGATCACCCGATTCGATGCTGCGATCGAACGATCCTAACTCCGCATTGGGCGTGGCACAGCTCGGTCAGCATGCTTAAGCTCCAGCGCTTGGCGGCAGAGGAAGCTATTCGCGCGATTAATGGCGAGTCGCCGCGCTGTCCGGTCAATTAATTCCGCAACGAAAGGACCTCCGATCACATGAAAATCATTCGCTACCGCGATCCGGACAGCCTGATTCACTACGGTTCCCAGCAGCCAAATGGTTCTGCGAATCGAATAGAAGGCGACGTCTTTGGCGAATTCCGGGTCACGTCCGATCCAGCCCACGTCGACAAGCTCCTGGCGCCAATCGAGCCTGCACAGCTATTGTGCATTGGCTTGAACTACCGCCATCATGCGGCCGAGAGCGGTGCGCCGATTCCCGAGTTTCCCGTGCTTTTTATCAAGGGACTCGGAGCGACTCAAAATCCCGGTGACCCCATCCTCCTGCCGACTGCTCTACAGAGTACGGAGGTGGATTACGAGGCGGAGCTGGCGGTCGTCATCGGC
>JBGPOG010000573.1:0-3045 GCA_041487935.1 Chthonomonadia bacterium
ATCTAGAAGTATGAGGCGCGCACCGCGAGCCGCCGCACCCATCTGAATCACCCTCCAAAAGGCTGAAGTAACGCGAAAAGCGCGCTCCTCCCCATCTGCGCACCGCGGCCAGACATCAGAGAGCTGTTCTTCAAATCCAGAGAGGGACAGATCGCCCACCAGCAGCCCGAGACGATCGCTGATATCCTCGATCATTGGCGCAACTACGTCGCCTACGCCTCGCACCAGCGGCTCTACAGATCGGTAGACTGTATTTGGTAAATTGCCGTCATTCCACAGGTCCTCAAGTCGGTCTTCATCGAGGAATGCAGCGGTCAAGTTAGCTTGCGGATCGAGATCCGCAGATATTACGTTAACCCCAATGTCGGAATACATCCACGAAAGATGATAGACAAGCGATGTTTTGCCGACTCCTGCCTTATTATTGAAAAACGCAATGACCGGAACATTCACCGTCGTCTCCTAATTACAGCGAGGACATAGGTTGGTTGCACGTCAAATTCTAAGGGCGGACTGCTGTTCTTTTCGAGTTCCTTTCTGGCAAGCTGTATACCCAAACCGAACCGCTGCACGTAGCCGAGATTCTTCATTGCCTCCGCCAGGTGAGGGTTTCTATAGTCGGTAATTCCAGGTGTGCCAAAATTTGCGACATTCACCTGACCGTAGGGACCTCCTGGGCTCGAAATCTCAATTCGGTCGGAGAACCACGTAAATCGAACCGGCGCGTTCGTGCCGTCATAGTTTCTGTGAAGTACGGCGTTTCTCGCAATTTGCTGTATTGCAACGAGCGGATAGTCCGGTGAAGCGATCTCGGTTGGCTGCGAGGTCACATCTGTCGCTATCGAGATGTGCGCCTCAAGGACTTCATCCAATACTCTCAATTGCTGAGAAAGTGGACCGTCTATTTCACGCTGGTCCTTTATAGGGTCGGTTAGCTCTGTGCCATCTACGCGAAGGAACTGGATATATGCGCCCGGGAAAAACTGCCGTGGGTCCTTTCCGACGACAAGGATACCTAACACGGTCGGTACGACCTCAGTATCGATGTTTGCAAATCGGACCGAAGCCAATTGCTGCTCTACTGTCCTTTGGTTTTGTTCAAGAGTGTCTACTGCGATCGATGATGGAAGGTATTCGTTTTGAAAGAGAGAGAGGTCGAGATCTGTAAGACGAGATGACGCGACCGGTCTAATGTCAAATGGGATATCCCTATGCCGGCGCCGCTCGGACAATCTGCGTTCCTCTTCCGGCGTGGCTATGTCGCGTCGCGGGCCGACACGAATGTAGACCCGTCCCTTATATCGAACTGGCGGGCTATCCGACGGCTGGACAATCACCACAGCGACATCGCATCCCGCAAGCGTATGCTTCTGAACGATGAATGAAGAGAATGGTTGTATATTCCCGTCTGACTTTATATCCGAAAGTGTTCTCAAGATCTCGTCTGTGACGGATAGGTTGGCACATTTGCCATTGTCCTTGACCCCGATGAAAATGACTCCAGAAGCATCATTACCTGGCAGATCGTTCGCAAATGCGCAGATTGCCTGTCGAACCTTGTCAGGATCAGAAAGCGCCTCCTTTCGTTCGACGCGGCCTGATTCCATAGATACCAATAGTTCCTCCAGATCTTGGGATGCCATGTGGTTCCATTCTGTGAGCCGTTTGCTGTCATTCTAACACAAGTCTGGTCTTTGCAGGTCAAAACAGCAAACGCGCCGGGCGTAAATTCGCCCGGCGCGCCGTCCTGAAATGCTTAGGTAGCCATCCGGCTAGTCGACGACGATCGGAACTTCCCGTGTCAGCGTCGTCGCTCCGCGCCGGGCCGCGAAGAGGATCCGCACGACGTCTCCGGATTTAACGCCTTCCGTTGCCTTCTTGAACGCTTCGATGGTGTTCGTGGGTGTGCCGTTAACCTTCAGAATGATATCGCCCGGCGAGATCTCGCTTTCGAATACCGCGCTTCCGCCATCCACGTTTTTCACAACCACGCCCTGCGCTTTCTCGTCCAGGCCGGTTTTTTTCGCAGCCTCCGGGGTGATCGGGGCCACCTCGAGTCCCAAAGTAGCTTTGGCAGGGGCTTCGCCTCCTGGGTTCCTGAGCATTGCCGGGGCCTCTTCGATGGTGGCTTTCACGTGCTTTTCGATCCCGGCGCGAACAAGCACGATCTCGATGGTCTTGCCGGGTGCGATACGGCTTACGGTGCTGCGCAGATCGAGCTCGCTCTTGATCGGCTTTCGATCCACTTCGACAATCACGTCGCCCGCCTGAATTCCGGCTTTTGCAGCGGGCGTGTCTGGGAATGGGTCGCCTTTTACGTAAGCGCCGTTTGAAACCTTGTAAGCCGCGGCAAGCCTTGGTGTAATCGATTCCGGCTCGATGCCGAGATATCCCCACTGCACGTGTCCCGTCGCCTTGAGTCCTTCGATAACGAACTTTGCCATGTTGATCGGGATCGCAAAGCCAATTCCGACGCTGCCGCCGGTATCCGACTCGATGGCCGTATTGATGCCGATCACTTCACCATCAATATTAACAAGCGGCCCGCCGGAGTTGCCGGGATTGATGGCGGCGTCCGTTTGAATCATACTTGGATAGAGTCGCCCGGGGCCGTCGCCTCCACCGCTGATCTGCTGTTTGCGATAGAGAGAGCTGATCACGCCGACGGAGAAAGAGCCTTCGTATCGGAACGGACTTCCGATCGCGATGGCCCAGTGGCCGATCTTCGTCTTGTCTGAATCGCCAAGCCGGGCCGCGTGAAGGGCACTTGCCGTAATCTTTACAAGCGCCAGGTCGCTGCGGTAGTCCCGCCGTACCGTCCCATCGAATTCGCGCCCATCCTGAAGCTTGACTGTGACTTTATCCGCGCCGCTGATGACGTGATCGTTGGTGAGAATCCAGCCATCTGTCGAGATGACAACTCCGGACCCTGTTCCCTGCGAACGGAATGCGCGCGGCGGCCTTCCGCGGCCAAGCGGGGAGTTGAACAGAAAGTCTTCTTCGTCGCGTGGCGCGGGCGTACCGGTCTTGGGACGGTAGGTCGTC
>JBGPOG010000574.1:0-3011 GCA_041487935.1 Chthonomonadia bacterium
GAACCGCCTTTGTGAGGAATCTGGCCAGACGGCCACCCGTATGGGCGCTTTTCCGTCGCTCTGTAACGCCGATATGGAGACACTACACTACAATTCAAGCTTATCAAAGCGACCGGCCGTCGGATCGAGCGCATCGCGCAAGGTGTCGTAAGACTCTTCCACGAGTTTGAAAACGCCTTCCGCCTTTTCACGGTCGGGACTTCCCTCCGGGAAAAGAGCCGGGTCGCATATCCCCTTTACCTTGATAAATGCGGCATCCACAGCCGATAAGTCCGCTCCATCTTCCACTCCCAAACGCCGGTAGTGCTTCGATAGAGGGCCGTCTCCAGCCTGTGCCTGGACGGGCGCGGCGGATGAAATAGGGCGCGAAGCCGACGTGGCGGGCCGCGATGCCGGGATTCCCGCGGCAATCTCTTCCGGAGACCTTCGTGCCGGCCGTAAGTCGGTTGGATCCAACAGCTCGGATTGGGCGCTTCGCCTGGCTGCTACCTCGGCGCGAATCTGTTCCTCGCGGAACTCGTCTTCAGCATCGACGCGGTCGAGCCGGTCTTTCAGCGCATTGATTTGCGACTTCGCGATATTGCGAAGCCGCCGCGATAGACTCATAAAGTGATCTCCGTAACAGGGCGACCGACAACTTCGGCGCCCCCAGATAACAGTCGGGCAGAATGCCGCTCGCCGCCTTCAGGCCTGATGTCGAAGCACAATCTCGTCGTCGCCGGAAAGCGCTTCGCTGACGCTGGTGTCCAATAGATCGATGTCGCGGCTGAGATCGCCGAGCTCCTGGTAAAATCCCTCGCTGACACTGGCGGCGCTGGCGACGTCCGCAGTCTTGATCCGAATGACCTTTGCCTTCCAGCTCGCAAAGGTGGCTTCGACATTTTCCAACTGGCTGTCGATCCTCGCGGAAGCCTGCGCGATCGATCGATACGTTTGAAGCTCCGCCTCCCGCGCCTTGAGCGCCTGTTCATATTGACTTTTCGTGACGGAATCCGAAGTGTTTTCAATCTTCTGCTTCAAACCGGCGCAGTAGCTTTGCAAGGCTCGCTCGTCAACATTGTGCAAGTACTTGCTGAGCTGCTGCTTTCGTGTGGCAATCCGGATTGCCCTCTGCACCAACGGCTGGAGCTGGGTCGCCATCCGTTCGAGATCGTCCCTCGCATATGATTCTACATCATTTGCCCGCGCCTCGCGCGCAAGCTCTTTTTGGAGCTGCGCAATGTACCGCACGCGCTGGCGCGTCTCAAAATCCATCTGCTCCAGCAGCGCTTCGATCTGCTGCTCGTTCAGGCTTTCGCGGCGCTCATCGCGCTGAACGAATAGCCGCCTGAGATACTCCTCGTCGTGGAGACGTCGATAGAGCGTCACAACCTGCTGAACGGCAACCAGAGGCAAAGGGAGCCAGGCGAACCCCCCACGCGCTGCCAAATAAAAAGTAGCCACCCATCCCAGCGCCCAAAGGACCAGGGAAGTGGGTGACGTAATAACCTTTCTGGTGACGAACCAGAGTTTCTGAAAAGTCGTTTGGTCGTGCACCGGGCGACTCAATTCACGCCCCGTGGGGCCGGGTTCTCCCGTTCCGAGGCCAACTACTGATTGAGCTTTTGCTCGAGCTCTCGAAGCTGGCGGTCGATGTCGCTCTCTTGCGCCGCCGGCACCGCAGTCGTGGTAACCGGCGTGACAGCCGGAGCAAGTCCGAGTTTCAACTCGAGATCGGCCAGCGCCCGATCGGCTTCGACATCCACCTGGGCGTCGCCTAACTCTTCCAGGCGCGAATTGATGCTGGTCTTCGCAACCTCGGCGCGCGCGCTGGCTTCCGACTGCATGCTCTTGATCTTCTCTTCGGCGCGATCCCAGCTTTGGGCGTTCTCATCGAACTGGAGCCCGTCCAGAGCCTTGTTGATCTGGATCTGGATCTGGGCCTGCTTCATATTGGCTTTGAGCGCCAGCGCCTCGGCGGTTTTGACCCGGAAGCGTTCTTCCTCCCTCCGGATAGCGGTCTTAACCGCTTCGGCGGTCTCCTCCGCTTGCTTTAGAGAGGTTTTCAGTTGGGTCAAAGTGCTGTCATGCTGTCCCTTTTCCCTCAGAAGGCTGCGCGCAAGCTCGCGGTTTCCGTTCTGCAGGGAGATCGTCGCTTTAGCTTCGAGGTCGCGGCAAATCTTCTCCTCTTTATCCACCATGCCCTGGAGATTGTTCTTCTGCGTGATCGCCTGTACCGCGCGCTCGCGATTCTTGACCTGATTTTCTTTCATCTCCCGGAGGGATTCGTTGATAATCACCTCTGGGTCTTCCCACTGGTCCAGCTTACCCATTATAAGAGCGCGTAAATAGCGGAAGAATCGCCTGAAGGGGCCCATACCGATCTCCTCTCCGGTGGAATACTCGGAGCCGGACGTTTCCGGGTTTCTAATTAGAATGGCGAGTCACATTATCCCATGAATTGAGCATGATGTCAACGAGTATCAACGGATTTAAAGTCCGCTCGATACCGCAAGCGATCGGAAGCAGTCCGCGGAATTGGGCAGCGTGGGTACTTCTTGAGGTGAAATCAATAGGTGAGTTCAGTGGGATGACATCCAGCTCTGGCCGGCCTGCATACAGCAAAGGCAGGCGAAGAACAGCATCGAAATCAAGATCAAGTTGCGAAGCAGTGGAAGCATATCCTCTGCAAGATGGCGGTAATTCGTCATTTCGAGGACGATATCCCGACCGCGCTGCGCCTCTCGGCTGACCACGGAATACGCAGCCGCGAAAATCGTTAGCAGCAAGAGATCGATTGTCAACAATAAAATGATCATTTCCTGAATGAAGGTCCATACTCGCCCGTTGTTTCTAAATGTTACAGTATGCATGCGATCCTGTCAACCACAGGCTGACAGGATGGGCGAGATTGAGCGGCCGAGTTCGAGGCCGAGTTCGACATCGAATTCGATTATATCTCGTATCTCGTTCCCACGCTCTGCGTGCGGAACGCAGCCCGTCCGCTCCGCGGACCCTCTTCGCCACCAAAA
>JBGPOG010000575.1:0-3005 GCA_041487935.1 Chthonomonadia bacterium
CTGAGTTGTGACGTGGAGGTCGTAGGTAAAGGTGGCATTACCCATCGTCCTTCCGGCCTCTACCGCTTGGCTGTCCAGGTGAACATTGCAGATTAGCGGCCAACCGCGAGTGGCGACTGGGTCCGATTTGGCGAGGTGTACGTTACCAGTGCTGGCGTTAATCGTTCCGCTAAGTGAGGAATCGCAGAATAGACTAATCGGCGGCCCGGACCCTGGCGGATTACCGGGTGATGCAACCTTACTGGTGGGGTCTACCGTAATCTGCGCGTAGAGAGTCGGCGGCGCAGCTTCATCCGATGACCCGGATATCGTCACCGTCGTGGAGGAGAGCACCGAAACTGCCCGAATATCGAAATGCGCGCTCGTTTGTCCCGCAAGAATCGGTGTTGATCCAGTAGGTAGACCGCCGACGTCCGGAATCGGACCCGTTTGGTCGTTGCTATGGAACCCAAACCAGACGTTCCAAATTGGCGGCTCATTAACGGAAATGGTTCCGGTCGCTACAAAAGGCGACAGAGGTTCCAGTCCCTTTCCAACAACATGCGAGGGGCTAATCGTCAGCGCAATTGGGTAAACTGGCCTTATCGTGACCGATGTAGATGCGTCGGAAGCGGTAAGCACGACTGTGGTCACAGCAGCAACACCTTCCGCCCGCACATCGCCGGTGCCGGAAGAGGCAAACTGTGGAATATCTACAGGAATGTCTGGAATAATTCCCCGAATCTCAAGAGGATTGCTGGGATTGTTGCTAGTGACCCAGACAAGTACCTCGCCCGTCTCGCCAGGCGCTCGTTGCACGATCACTGTACAAGTTGCAACGACCGGGCCATTCGGACCGCCGCCGCCCAGGAAATTGGATGGGCTAACCAAGATCGAGACCACTTGAAGGGCGAGTGTTTTTGCGGACTGCGTGACCAGGAAACCGGCGCAGAGCAGAGACAGGACGATACAATGTCGCAACTTCCGTACGGCGTCATTTGGAGGAAATGTGGGGAACGTAATTTGCATGACTGGTTCTCCTGTTTTGCCAAATTAGGATCGGAGCAATCAAGCCATCATTGGGCCTTACGACATTATAAGCCCGCTCGCGTGATCTGTCAAATGGATATTCGTCCACCCTTTCCGTACTCATCCGCCCGATAAGCGGCTTTGGCGTACCAAGAAAGAATCACGCGCGTTCCCCAAGATGTAGGTATGACTAGCAGGTAAATCCCCACATCTTGTGCAATCATTAAAATGCACTCGCCTTTGTGAACCTTCGTGTTCTTTGTGTCTTCGTGTTTGATAGGGAATTTGCAACATGCCTCCTGGTTTCGTCCATCTCCATACCCACTCCGAATTCTCGCTGCTCGATGGCGCCGCCCGGCTTGACGGACTCGTCAAGCGCGCAATCGAGCTGGAAATGCCGGCTCTGGCGCTTACCGACCACGGCGTCATGTACGGCGCGCTGGATTTTTATACCAAGTGCAAGGCCGCCGGGATCAAGCCGATTGTAGGGGTCGAGGCGTACGTCGCCCCCGGAAGCCACAAAGATCGAGGTCGAATCTCGCCCCCTTCCTCTGCGGGGAGGGGGGATTGGGGGGTAGGCGAGAAGAACGCGTATCACTTGCTCCTCCTGGCGAAGAACCTGCAGGGCTATAAGAACCTCCTCAAGCTCACGACCCTGGCCGCGGTCGAGGGCTTCTACTACAAGCCTCGCGTGGACCACGAGCTGCTGCGGCAATATTCTGACGGCATCATCGCCACCAGCGCCTGCCTGGGAGGCGAGGTCTGCACCGCGCTGATGAAGGGCGATTACGAGAAGGCGCGCAATACCGCGGGCTTCTACCGGGACCTTTACGGCGCGGACAACTACTACATCGAGCTCCAGAACCACTCGCTGCCAAAGCAGATCGAGTGTAACGTAAGCCTGCTCAAAATAGCCCGAGAGCTGGGCCTGCAGGCCATCTGCACCAACGACGTTCACTACCTCGACCAGAAGGACGCCGATGCGCACGACGTGCTCCTCTGCATCGGCACGGGTTCCACGGTAAACGAACCCAACCGCTTGCGCTATGAGGCAGATCAGTTCTATATGAAGTCCGCCGCGGAGATGGCGCAGATCTTCACCGACCACCCCGCCACATTGGAGCAGACCACCGAAATCGCCTCGCGTTGCGATCTCGAGTTGGAGTTCGGCCGCGCGCCACTGCCGACACCTGATATTCCGGACGGTAGGACGGCGATAACCTATCTCCGCCAACTCGCGGAGCAAGGGTTGGAACGAAAAGTCGGGCGTGTACACGAGAAGTACCGCCAGCGTTTGGAGTACGAGCTGGGGATCGTGGAGCAGACCGGCTTTGCGCAGTACTTCCTGATCGTCCGTGATTTCGCACTGTTTGCGCGTGAGAAGGGCATTTTCTTTGGCGTGCGCGGGTCTGCCGCGGGATCTCTAACCTCGTTTTGCGCGGACATCACCGACATCGACCCTCTCGACTATGAGCTGACTTTCGAGCGATTCCTCAATCCGGAGCGCATCCAGATGCCGGATATCGATATGGATTTCGAGGACGCGCGAAGAGGCGAGGTCATCGAATACGTCACACGCAAGTACGGCGAAGACCACGTGGCGCAAATTGTAACATTCGGGACGCTTGCCGCTCGCGCTGCGATCAAGGATTCCGGCCGCGCACTCGGAATGACCATCCCGGACGTCAATCGAGTGGTGGGCATGATTCCGACAATGCCGCTGGGAATCACAATAAGCCGCGCCCTGCAGGACAACCCGGAGTTCAAGCAGGTCTATAACCGCGAGCCGGAGGTCAAGCATCTCGTCGATACGGCCATGCGCCTGGAAGGCGTCTCACGGCACGCATCGGTTCATGCAGCCGGGGTTGTCATTTCCCACGAGCCCTTGGTGGAGTACACTCCGCTGCAGAGATCGGCCGACGGCGCCTACGTCACTCAGTATTCTGCTGGAGCACTGGAGAAGATCGGCCTTCTCAAGATGGACTTCCTGGGCCTGA
>JBGPOG010000576.1:0-2986 GCA_041487935.1 Chthonomonadia bacterium
TCGTCCATCGTCAATCGGCCATCGTCAAGGCCGGTCGGCCGAGATAGACGGATTGCTCTTGCCTGACGGCACTCGTGCGATCGTACCCTTCTATGAAGTCTACGTCCATGCCACCGTGCTCGACGAGAAGGGAGAGCGGATGTCCAAGAGCAAGGGCAACGGGATAGATCCGCTGGACATGATCGAGAAATACGGTGCGGATGCGCTCCGCTTTGCGCTGCTGCAGCAAGCAGGCATGAACCAGGATATCCGTTTCAGCGAAGACCGCGTCCGTCTTGCCGGGACAATCTGCAACAAGCTCTGGAACGCATCGCGGTTCGTGCTCTCGAATATCGACGAGTCTGTTACGGGCAAGCTTCCCGCTGACGAGCTGACGCTGGTCGACCGCTGGATTCTCTCCCGGCTGTCCGCGACCATCGATGCGGTCAATCTCGCGCTTGCCCGTTACAACATGGACGACGCGACGGCTGCCATCTACCGGTTCTTCTGGAATGACTTCTGCGACTGGTATCTCGAGATGGCCAAACCGAGACTCCGGGGTGATGACGACGATAAAGCCGTTGCCCAGAACGTGCTGGCGAACGTGCTGGAAACGACTCTGCGCCTGATGCACCCGCTCATTCCGTTTATCACCGAGGAAATCTGGCAGGCGCTTCCGCACGAAGGCGAGACGCTCCTATTTGCCGAATATCCCGAAACGGATAAGTACGCCTTACTTCGTAACGAGCATGCTGAAGGGAGCGTCGCCCTGATCATGGACGCGGTGCGCGGTTTGAGAAATCTACGGGCCGAGATGGGAATCGATCCCGGTGCAAGGCTGCGCGCTGCCGTTGTTGCCTCGGACCGCCAGGCCGCGGTGGTACTTTCAGATAACAGCACTCTCATTGCCGACCTTGCCCGCCTGAAGGCGCTGGAAATGCACAGTTCGCCGCCGACTGGCGATGGTAAATGGGTCGGCTCGCCAGTCACTGGCTCCGAAGTCTACCTGGAGATCGGCGACGCGTTCGATGTCAAGAAGGAACTGGAGCGGATAGGCAAGGAATTGGCGGCCATCGAGGGCGACCTTGAAAAATCTCGGGCCAAGTTGGATAATCCGCAGTTTACCGAGAAGGCCCCGGCGCAGATCGTGGCGAAACAAAGGGCGTATTCCGCGTCGTTGGAAGACAAGAAGGCCAAGTTGGAGGAGCGACGAGTACTGTTTGCGGGCTAGTCGCTCCCAATCAGCCGGAGAACAGACGCAGTGGGTGAGCTACAGCAAGCACCTGAAATCGATCCGACCGCCGGGTTGGATGCGGCCGCAACCGATCGGCGTTTACCGTCGATCATTGAGGATGAGGCGGCCGAAATCGCCACGATGCTCCGCAAAATCAAGCCGGGGAGGCAAGCTGCCGACATCGCGCGAATGCTCCTAAAAGGCGATCGTCCGGTCGTTTGGGGGGCGGGCGAACAGGTCGCCGCGCTCGGAGACGCTCGCAAGTACACCTGGCGCGAACGACATATCTCGGCCTGGTCTATTGGCGTCGCCGACCTGCGCCCTCCGGTGCCGGAGCAGGCGGAAGCGGCGCTAATGGAGGTCGTCGCCGGTCACGTGCCCGTTAACGACCTGCGCACGGTATATCCTATTGCCTGGAGCTTCGTGGCATCTATACCGGTTGGGTTCTTCATTGCGTTGCTGTTCCCTGAAAGGAGTATTTCATTTTTGGGATTCTGGACGTTGATGGTGTTTGCGTGGACCATAATGTTTAGCGTGGTTCTGGGACCGATTTATTGTATCCGTGATGACGGGCGAATGCACGATGTGCGCGGCGCCGCTACCCTGGCGCTCGGCCGGCTGCGCTTGCCGCGATCGGTCAGCCTCCTAGCCGAATCGCTTTTCGACAAAAGAATTGTGGTTCGCAGAGCGGCTATCCCGGCGTTGAAAGCATCGTTGCCCGCCTTGAGGCCGGAGTACTTCGGCTGGTTGGACGGATATCTTGTTCCAAGACTCTGCCGCGGACTTAAAATCAAGGACGAAGAGTTGACCTGTGCCATCATGGGCGCACTGCACAAAGTCGGCGACGGGCGCGCCATAGGACCGTTGGAGAAGTATCGAGTGCGCGCGAGCCCGCTGGTCGCGGAACACATCGATTCGCTCCTGCCGATCCTGCGCGAGCGAGCGCAAATGATGAAGGATGCCAGGACACTGTTGCGTCCTTCCGAGCACTTGGAAGGATCTTTGTTGAGGCCGTCGGGCATGGGAAATTCAATCGTCGATTCCGAGCGCCTGCTTCGAGCGACTGAATTCGCGTCAGATGACGCCGAACAATGAAAACGCTCTATCTCGTTCGCCACGGAACTGTACATAACCCGGATCGCATCACTTACCGTAGACTGCCCGGATTTCATCTTGGCGAACGGGGCCGGCGCGAGGCCGGGCTTGCCGAAGAGCAGTTGCGAAGTGTGCAGGCAGACGTGATGATTCATTCGCCCATGGAAAGGGCGGAAGAGACTGCGTCAATCCTCAATCTCACGAAGCTGATACCAACGCGAACTGAGGAAGGTATCAACGAGTGGGACGCTGAAGAAACCTTTGAAGAGGTGCGCTCCCGGATGCGGGCGTTCTTTGAGGATTGGGTGCACGGGCCGGAACAGATTGCCATTGCCGTTTCGCATCGCGATCCGATCCGCGCTCTTCTCCACGGACTAGCCGATACGGACTTCGTGTGGACGGACGACCGTGAACCGCCCTTTGCCCTCCCGCCTTGCGGGGTGTATAAAATCGAAGGTCATATCGGGAACATGACGACCAGCCTAATTTGGATGCCGGAGGAATTGAAGTAGCTTTGATTTTTGCGTTAAGATTCGGGAGAAGCTAAACTTGGACCGATTATGGGCCCCCTGGAGAATGCGATATATTGCCAACGCCGATGCAGCGGAGGGATGCATTTTCTGCCGGTTCCCGGAAGAGCGGCAGGACGAAGAGAACCTGATTCTCCTGCGGGGCCAA
>JBGPOG010000577.1:0-2986 GCA_041487935.1 Chthonomonadia bacterium
CCTCGCGGAGCAGGATGAAAAGCGCATGAAATCCGGAGACGCGCTTATCCACAAGATGAGCACGATTATTCCCCCAGCGGAGTATTCGCAACTGCACGCAAAATGGATTGCACTACTCAACGGACTGCACAGCGCGATGAAGCATCAACTTGAGGCGGCGCGGAAGCATGATCTCAAGGGGGCGAAAGCTGCCGAGTCGGAGGCGCGCGACGCCGTTGCTCGGAGTCAGAAAGATGGCCTCTGGAAGCAGTTTGAAGCTGAAAGCAAGAAGTATCCAAATCTTGGCGGGTAGTGGAACAACCTGATCCCGTTACTTCGCAACCCCAGGATTGCCGCACTCTTAAAGAAAGCGGTGCGCTGACGACT
Organism: Chthonomonadia bacterium; assembly: GCA_041487935.1. Classification (GTDB taxonomy): domain Bacteria; phylum Armatimonadota; class Chthonomonadetes; order Chthonomonadales; family CAJBBX01; genus JBGPOG01. The sequence goes on from JBGPOG010000577.1 coordinate 367, forward strand.
GAGTAACCCGACGGTTACGGCGTTCGTCTTATTCGAGTATTCCGGCAATGCCTTCACCAAGCCTCGGGGGGAAGTCCATATGACTGAGAAATCCAGCAAGATCGACCGTCGGGTATTTCTGCAGGCCCTTGCGCTGGGAGCGGCCTCGGCCGTTGCAGCCGTTGAGTCCTCCGAGCCGGCCCAAGCCGCCGCGTTTGCGGAGTTTCAGTCCTCTACCCACCCTCTTGACCCGCTCACCACTCGTGAGATCGAGACCGTATCTCGACTCCTTAAGTCCACCGGCCGTACGGACCAGAACTCTCTCTTCTCGACGATTTCCCTTGCCCCGCAAAACCCAGATCAGCCTTCCGGCAGACTCGCCCTGGCTGTCGTCTACCAGGCGGATAAAGATTCGACTCACGAGCACCTGGTCGATCTGAATGCCGGAAGCGTCGTCCAGTCCCGTCCGGTTCAGGGTTGCCGCGCAAGCAGTGTCGAGAGCGAATACAGGCGGGCGATCGAAGTGGCGCTCGCAAGCGGCGAGTTCATCCGCGCCCTCGCGAGGAGGGGAATTACAAACCTGAACCAGGTTTTCCTGGAGGCATGGTCTCCGGGGCCGCTGCCTGTTGGGGACGCTCCCATGGCTTCGACGGGGCGGCTGGTGAGGCTGGTACCCTATTACCAGGATGGCGCGCCTACCTCTTATGGACGACCGATTGAGGGGCTCGTCGTCTCAGTGGATTTGCGGAGGAGGAATCCTCATGGAGGCAAGGGCGCGGTCGTTCATGTGTTGGATACGGGAGTGGTGCCGAGCAGCCCTCAAGCGCCTAAGCCCTCTGTCGGGCAGCGGCCGGCCCGTCCAATAGTCCAGGGCTCGCTGGTGAGCTGGGGGCCGTGGCAGTTCCGCACGGCGTTGAGGGACCGCGAAGGGCTCGTCCTCTACGACGTGCAGGTCCGTGATGGCAACCAGCTGCGTTCTCTTCTCCGGTCGGCATCGGTCGCCGAGATGATGGTCCTTTACGGCGACCCGTCCGAGGGATGGCGCTGGCGAAACGCTTTCGATGCGGGAGACTATGGGTTGGGGCGGACCAGCGTCTTGCTCCGTTCAGGCAGCGAGGTGCCACCGGGTGCAATTCTGATGGGCGGCGTGATTTCAGACGAGCTAGGCAAAGCAAAGCCGCTTCCCAATCGGATCGCAATCTACGAGCACGACGCGGGGATTCTCTGGAGTCATAGCGAGGACGGCGAGGCTATCACGCGGCGCTGCAATGAGTTGATCCTCCTGTCTATCGCGACGGTCGGCAATTACGACTTCATCTTTCATTGGATATTTTCAGACGACGGACGGCTTACGTTCCGCGTCGATCTGACCGGAATTATGCTCGCGAAAGGGACCCGCCAGAACCAATGCGCTGCCTGCGAGCTGCCGCCGAATCCGAAAGGACGGATACTGGCCGGCGACGCCGCTCACGGCACACAGGTAGCGCGCAACCTGATTGCCGTAAATCACCAGCACCTGTTGAATATGCGGCTCGACTTCGAGATCGATGGCATGGGCAACGGAGTGCGTGAGCTGGAGCATGTCATGCTGCCCCAGGGCCCGGAGAATCCGCTGGGCAACGGTTTCACGGTACGCGAGACCGCGCTCCTTACGGAGAAGGCCGCTCGCCGTGACGCCTCCCCGGGGCGATATTGGAAGGTGATCAACAGCGAGCGCGCCGGGCCAATTGGCCACTTTCCCGGTTACGTGATCCACCCGCACGGACTGCCATTTGCAATTCCGCGGCCCGCCAATGCCACCGGCGCAATGGCCGGGTTTACGGACCATGCATTCTGGGCCACCAAACGGCGTCAAGGAGAGAACTACGCCTGCGGGAATTACCTCGACTCGGAAAATCGGCAGGGGTTGCCGGAATGGAGTGAAAAGGACGAACGGATCGAGGGCCAGGATCTCGTCGTCTGGTATACCCTCGGCGCCACCCATATTCCACGTTTGGAGGAGTGGCCAATAATGCCCGTCACCCACATAGGCTTCGATCTTCTGCCGTGCAATTTCTTCGAGGTGAACCCGGTCACCTAGTGTATTGCCTCAACAAAGACATTACAATGAACGCAACGTCGCAAATCCGTCATTCCGAACCGCCGTTGTGAGGAATCTGCTTTTTCGTTTGGTTGTAAAGGCGATACGGAGACACTACACTAGTTGTGACTCCCGACGACGAGGCAAAGATCGCCGCTCTCGTGAGTGCGGCAGATTGGTGATGGAGTAGCTCGAAGGCGGCAGAACGCGCGTTTTCTTCGAGCACTCCAGCTTTGACGACTCCAAGTCTTTAGGTGAACAAGATTATCCCACGCACCGCCGTTTGCCAATGCTATAATGTATTTGGATCAATCTCGTAATTCGAGTAATTCAAGGAGATGGGGATGGCTACCAGTGCGGCGCCGCTTGAAATCCCGGCTGAACTGGATCAAGTTCTGAAAGAGCTCGACGACTGCCGGGAATATGAAAGCTCGGTGGATCCCGATGATCCGCGGGTGAGCGAGGATACTATCCAAGCTGCCACGGATCTAGTCACACGGGCATTCACAGTATGTCGCCAGAACAAGGTCTGCTGGGCGTCTCCGACGGTTTCCGTAACGC
>JBGPOG010000578.1:0-2975 GCA_041487935.1 Chthonomonadia bacterium
AACAAACCCCGGTGCCTCCCTTTGCCGTGCAAACCCTGGTGGAGAACGCGGTCAATCACGGAATTGCACCCAGCATGGATGCGGGAGAACTGACGATCACAGTCAGGCGCAGACATCGGCACGTCTTCGTGGCGGTCCGGGACAATGGAGTTGGAATGAGCCGTTGCTCCGTCACTCCCTCTTCTGCCCGTCCTCACGGGCTAAACATCCTGTCGCAGCAGCTCGTGCTGCTCTATGGGCGGTCCGCACGGCTAAGGCTCTTCAGCCGAAAGAACGTCGGCACGCTGGCCGCGTTCAAGATTCCATCCGGTCACAATGCACAAAGACCAGGAGTAATCACCAGATGATACGCGCGCTGATTGTGGACGACGAGCCTCTGGCAAGAGACTATCTTCGGCAGATTCTCGAGGATCAAGGCGTTCACGTCGCCGGCGAAGCGGAAAATGCCGTTCAGGCGATCCAGAAAGCGGAGGACCTGAAGCCCGATCTCATGTTCCTCGACATCCAGATGCCGGGACTCAGCGGAATACAGTTAGCCGGCACGCTCATACACCTGTCGGCGCCTCCTCTGCTGGTATTCGTCACGGGCTATTCCGAGCACGCAGTTGCCGCCTTCGAGCGCGACGCTCTCGATTACCTGGTCAAGCCGGTCGATCCCCAGCGTCTTGCCGCCACACTCGTCAGGGCGCGCGCCCGTTTGTTCGATAGAAAGGCGCGTGAGCAGCTTCGCCGGTTCGTCAATCAGCAGGCGACCGCGTCACGGCCTATAGAGCGGCTGCCGATCCGTATGGACTATGGCGTCCGGCTGGTCACCGTAGACGAAATCCTCTGTGCGGTAGCTCGCGACCGCAGGGTTCACATTCGAACCAAACAGGGTGAATGGCCGACGTACTACTCCTTAAAAGAATTGGAAGTCCAGTTGCCTACGGATAAGTTTCTCCGAATCCACGACTCCTGCCTGGTCAACTTCCAGTCGATCCTGGAAGTCCTCTTCCTCGGCGACCACTCATATAAGGTGCGTCTCACCAATGGGGAGCTTCTGCCGGTTGGCCGGACTCGTTATCCGGAGCTGCAGCGCAGAATGGGTCTGAGCGGCCGGTAACTAACCGGACTTCAGGACCGTTCGCAAGTCAATAACGGCTGTTCGCGCAAAGCCACCTCATCTTCCTCAGAACCAGCACGTATGATCCAATAGTTGCACGAATACAGGCTTCAAGGAGTAAAACCAATGTGGTCACGTCCTGAAAACGACCAGTTCGCCAATGAGATCTACCTGGCAGGGGAGTACGTATCCGCGGGAACTTACAAGCAGATTGGGTCTCAGCGCGAGATCAAGATCCAACGAGAGGATTACCTTCCGGCGAGCCTCGATGGCCGCGTGGCGTGCTACGTACGGCTCGACCATGCGTGGGGAGACAAGATAGGGCCGAGCGCGGCGCCAAGACAAGCCGAGGCCGTGGCTGCGTGAGGAATGGACGAGGAAAATGAACGGCCAGAGGATTCGAACTTTCTATGGACAGGAGTCCCATGTACACTACATTATGCCTTGAATCGGCATTGGAGGTCCCGTCGCCGGAGTTCGTCATAGCGATCGCGAGGCTGTTGGAAACGGAACCCGATGACATGCTTCGAGAGCTCGGCTACGAGCGCCCGCGCGAAAGCGTTTCACCTCGACGAAAAGCGAACAGTGGCTCGCGCGGGAGAATGGGCTTAGTTTCACGGACGAGAGTGGCGCCAGTTCGCGCGCACGTTCGCTGACTGCAACAGCGCAGGCGGAACGGAGCCGCTCGCGGCACGGTTAGCGCACGGCTTTGTTTAGGCCGCTGCCCATCAATTGACAGGCCCGTTAGTCACAACTTCCAACGGCTCCCCGTCACCAGGAACCACTTCAAACAGTGGACTCGGACACGGAGCTTTCTGGTTGCGCAGTCTCTCGAAACGCTCGATATGTGTAATTGTTTACGTTCGATGCGTGGGCGAAGCCCGTACGGGCTTCGCCACTACCCGTCGCAGAACGAATTTTCACCAACCGTGAATTGTTACCGAGATGCGGCCGCTTTCTCCCTATTCCCGGTCACCAGAAAGTCGAACGGGTCCTTGACCGTCTTGCCATGAATGAGGTCCTCCTCATCCGCGGTGTAAGAGAGGAAGGCAATGCACATCTCGTCGGTAGTCTGCTCGCCCCATGTAACTTCCTTCGGAGGTTTCGTGGGGTTTTTCGGGTTCTTTGGCGAATTGTCGTAATGGGCAACCAGGCTCACGCTCGAACCTTTGGGAAGCTTCACCGGCTCTTTGTAGGCATAAGTGAGCTGCCAGTTGAAGTCCCAATCGGGCACGTCTACGAGCGGTTTCTCAGCCTTATCCGGCAGGGTGGCCGTAACTTTCATCGATCTCCCGAGAACGTGCATATGGGGAGTAATTCCCAGAACCGTGATGTCCTGGCCGACGGGCATGGTTGCGGGAACGGAGTAGTCGGGAGATCCTGCAGGAATCTTGAACATGAAATTGACGATAGGCAGCATCCGGATCCGCTTGCTCACCGGGCTTTTGGAGAAGTAAACTCCCATTTTTGTCTGGTCGAGCTCCGGCTTCCCGTCTCGATGGTAGTGGACTTCCAACACGATATCGGCGCCCTTCGGCAGCAGGTTTCCCACGCCTTCCGGCAAGTGGCGCGGCTCGTTTCCGGGCGCCCACCCGCCAAACAGGGAGGCCGGGAAAAACCCTGGTCCGCCGCCGGGCGTCGGATTGTGATAGCCCGTTCCGGGATCGGCCGCATCCAGTCTGCGCGCGCGCCCGTTCATGTCGAGATACGCGATCACATGATGGACTACCCCACGATTGCCCGGATGGAATTCCAGGCCTGAAACGTATCTATCGGTATCGAAATTGGTCGGGATCACGAAGCAGCGATACTCGTCGCGGCCCTCGGCATCGACCGTGTAGGCCTCGGGCATACCGACGACTACATCCGGTTC
>JBGPOG010000579.1:0-2957 GCA_041487935.1 Chthonomonadia bacterium
TAAATGGAAAAGCTACAATCCGAATTGACTGCCTTACTTTCAAAAGTGCCTAACGCTGACGAAATCATACAAAGACTGGATTCATTATTCTCGATCTATCCCTTCAATGAATACGAATACAGAATATCAGCCCTGCTTGCCGCCGACATCCTTAACTTCGATGCCTACCTGCTCCTCCGTGACGAGTATATTGCGCGCAACATGTACCTACACCTGTTTGAAACAAGTGCGCCGCGCGGATTCGGCGAGTTGTGGGCGCAAGGCCATCTCAAAGAACTTGTGCCAGATTTGATCAAGCCTACCAAGAAATCAGATCCATCATATGGCGGTCAGTACGATTTTTGGCTAGATGGAAGAATCAGAATTGAAGTCAAAGCATCGCGGGCGGTAGCTTTTAACACTAACGAACCGCTTTATGTCAAAGCACTCGCATTCGAATCTCAAAGCCGATTCGATATGAATTTTCAACAGATTAAACCAGGATGCTGCGATGTGTTTGTGTGGATTGGTGCATGGCGGGACGTTATCAAGTATTGGATCTTGAGTTCCAAAGAAGTGCAAACAAGTCAGTACTATTCAGGAGGGCAGCACCGAGGCAACGTCGGGGAAGGCCAACTTCACGTCAATAAGGAAAATCTTGCGGACTTCGTTGAGTTTGAGGCGCGTTCCGACTCTCTGTTGCAGGCTATTAGAGATGCGTATACTCGCCAACTTGCACCCACCAATGACCGACAAGCCACAACTCGCGTAGAGGCTGCCAGCGATCTTCTCCCTGAAGACATCTAGGCATGTACGTCAAATATCTAAGTGCCATTAATTGACCGTCCACGTTCACGAATGCTATACTTTCGTGATTAATTGCACAGAGTGATCGAGAATGCCCACCGGGACAACAAAACCCATTACTTTCGAGCGGGAGCGCGGAGTGTACGATCTCCGGGTTACGCCAGACCTTGCGCACGTCGTGGTGAAAGTCGGCTCCGAGCCCGAGCGAGCAAGCCGCATTCAACGAGTGTTCCAATTGTTGTCCGAGCGCTCCATCCCCATTTTCCTCATCAAGCTTCACCGCACCGCCGTGACGTTCGCTGTGGCCGGCAACCAGCTACCCGAAGTGGAAACTTGCCTGCAAGACGTAGCCGAGGGAATGCTCGCCCGCCGCGGGCTGGCGCTCGTTTCGATCATCGCGAGCAGCATGCGCGACCTGACAGGCGTCATGGTGAACATTGCCGATTCTCTCCAGCGAGCCGGCGCGAGGATTTACGGCGTGGGAGATTCCCACAATTCCGTCCAATGCCTGATCGAAGGGTCGCGCGCCGAAAAGGCTGTCGCCGAGCTCCGGGAGATGTTTGGGCTGGGGGCGGGCCATGAGTAAGATCGTCGTCCAGAAATTCGGCGGAACCTCGGTGGACCGTGACCAGCACCGGCGTCTTGCGGCTAGGAAGGTCATCGCCGCGAAGGAGGCGGGGTATTCACCTGTCGTCGTCGTTTCCGCCATCGGCCGGCGAGGAGCGCCGTATGCCACGGACACGCTGGTCGATGAGATGAAGAAGATCGACCCGTCAGCGCCTCCGAATCCTCGGGAAATGGACATGATGATGGCCTGCGGCGAGATCATCTCGACGGCAGTCATGGCCGCGACGCTTCAGTCGATGGGTGTGGAGGCGTTGGCGCTCTCGGGCGGGCAGGCGGGAATCATTACCGATGGCGAATACGGCAACGCCCGCATCCTGAGCATACATCCTCACTCTATCATCAAAGCAATCGAACGCGGACAGGTTCCGGTGGTCTGCGGGTTCCAGGGAGTGACGAGTGTGACCGAGGAATCGGAGCACGGATCCATCACGACGCTTGGGCGCGGCGGAAGCGATACCACGGCGTCCGCCCTCGGAGCGGCGCTAAGCGCCTGTGCGGTCGAAATTTATACGGACGTCGACGGTGTAAAGACTGCCGATCCGGACATGGTGCCTAATGCCAGGACCCTGGAAGTATGCACCTACGAAGAGGTCGCGGAGATCGCCCACCAGGGGGCGAAAGTGGTCCATCCTCGCGCGGCGGAGATCGCGATGGATCATGGGATTCCCCTTTGGGTGAAGTCGACTTTCTCAGACCATCCGGGCACCCAGATCGTCCACGAAAGCGCCGTTCCGGAAGAGATTCGGCAGCGCGTTACGGGCGTCACGCACACGGGCAAGCTCGCCTTTATCCGATTGGAGATCGAGAACGAAGCGCACAAGCCCGCCGTGGAGCAGGAGGTCTACCGTCTAATGGGGAGGGCCGGCGTCAATATCTTCCTTGTCAGCTTCAGCACGACCGCCCTCTCTTTCGCCGTAACGCGCGAAATGTACCCCATTGCCCGTGACCTGCTGGACGGAATGGTGGTTCCCGTGGATACGAATCCTGACCGCCGGCCGGCCAGTACGCTCTATATCTTCAAGCTCTCCGACGGCCAGGACCTGGCATATCGGAACCAACGGCCGCTCTTAAACGCTCTCGAGCCGCTGGTAGACGTGGTGGATGTTCCCGGAACAGCCTTCGAAAACGGCACGATCGTCTCCGTCATCGCGAGCAAACACCGCCAGGTGCCGGGCGTCATGGCTACAATTTTCGAAACGTTGACCAGCGCCGCGATCCATATCCTTCAAGTGGCGGATTCGGAGATGTCGATCTCCTGCCTCGTGGCCGAGAACGATGCCAACAGAGCCGTGCGGCTATTGCACGACCGATTCCGGCTGGGGGAGTAAGGGGAGTTAACCACGAAGGCACGAAGAACACGAAGGGTCGCTCATTCAACCGCAGAGGACGCAGAGGTTACGCCGAGGAAACACGCGAATGCTCCTAGACATCCACCGGTCGATTTGAATTGACGCCTTTCCTCCGCATTTCATTTGTGTCCTTTGCGGTTCGTTTTGCGTTTGACGTTCTTCGTGGCTCTGTGCCTTCGTGTTTATGAACCGGAA
>JBGPOG010000580.1:0-2941 GCA_041487935.1 Chthonomonadia bacterium
AGGCTGCCGCAAACTCTTCATCCTGCAGCCGGTCGCGCAGCGCGCTTCTTCCAGGAGCGGATCCGCGGAGATCCGCCGGTGTGCATACTCGATCGCGTGTCCGAAATCCTCCTCTTGTTCCAGTATCTCCCTGAGTTGTGCCAGCGCCGCAACGTACATTTGCTCCAGGCGTTCGCGTGCGGGATGCCTATCCGAATCAACACACTCGCTTCGATAAGTTCAGTTTCACGCCGGACGATCCCTACTTCCACAGCAACACTCCGGCCCCGGGCTGGCCCGGCCAGTGGCGCCTGAACAACGAAATCACTCCCGGCCCCGATGCCTGCGTGCTGGGCGCCTGCAATCGCAACATCACGGGCAAGGCTTACGTATCGGCATTGTGGACGACTGCCTGAAAACAGCTCATCCCGATCTGGCTCGTAACTTTGTGGCGGCGGATAGCCGGGACTTTGGGCAGAACGATCCCGATCCCAATCCATACAACCTGACAGACCAACACGGCATATCCGTTGCCGGCGTGGCCGCGGCGCGTGGAGGCAACGGAATCGGCGGGACCGGTGCGGCGCCATTTGCAGGGCTTGCCGGGCTTCGCGTGGATTTTGACCTGCAGCATCGCAGTGCGCATCAGTCCTTCCTTCCGCCGGCTCACGGTTTACGATAATGAGTCAGTTCAAGAAACCATTTCCTACCTGAAGCCGTAAGAATACTTGACAGCAATGCACTCAAGTGCAATAATAGTCCAAGAGACAATAGGCGCGCTCAATTCGATGCCGGAGGTTGTCATCCGGGATGATCGGGGAGTGCGCACCGACCATTATTCAAAAATCAATCGGACCGCTTTTGGGAGGTGTCCTTATGGCAAAGACAGTTGGAATTGATCTGGGAACGACCAACTCGGTGGTGGCTGTTCTGGAGGGCGGCGAGCCAACCGTTATCGCCAATGCCGAGGGCAGCCGGCTGACCCCATCCGTTGTGGGGTTCAACAAGAATGGTGAGCGGCTCGTCGGCACAAGTGCGAAGCGACAGTCGATCGTCAATCCTGAGCGTACCATTATTTCGATCAAACGCAAGATGGGTTCTAACGAAAAACACAAGATCGACGACAAGTCGTACTCGCCGGAAGAGATCTCGGCGATGATCCTGCAAAAGCTAAAGGCGGACGCCGAGGCTTACCTCGGGGAAAAAGTAACGGCGGCGGTGGTAACCGTTCCGGCCTACTTCAACGATGCCCAGCGTTCGGCCACAAAGAATGCGGGTGAGATCGCGGGGCTAAACGTGTTGCGCATCATCAACGAGCCTACCGCCGCGGCGCTCGCTTATGGGCTGGATAAGAAGAAGAACGAAACGATCCTGGTGTTCGACCTGGGCGGCGGAACGTTCGACGTTTCGATCCTCGAAGTGGGTGATGGGGTGTTCGAGGTCAAGTCGACTTCCGGAGATACGCAGCTCGGGGGCGACGACTGGGATCAGCGGATTGTGGAATACTGCGCGGCGGAATTCAAGAAGGAGTCCGGGATCGATCTCTCCAAGGACCGGCAAGCCATGCAGCGCTTGAGGGAAGCCGCGGAGAAGGCAAAGGTCGAGCTATCCAACGTGGTGCAAACGAACATCAACCTGCCGTTTATCAGCGCCACGGCCGAAGGGCCGGTACACCTTGATTTTAGCCTGACCCGCGCCAAGTTCGAAGAGCTTACCCGCGATCTGGCGGAGCGCTGCGTCAAGCCGTTCAATTCGGCCATTGCGGATGCCAAGATCAAGCCGGAGCAGATCGACGAGATCGTGCTGGTCGGCGGATCGACCCGAATGCCGATGGTCCAGGATCTGGTCCGCAAACTCGGCGGCGGCAAAGAACCTAACAAGGGCGTTAACCCGGACGAAGTCGTGGCGATTGGCGCGGCGATTCAGGCAGGAGTGCTTGGTGGAGAGGTCAAGGACGTCGTCCTTCTGGACGTGACCCCGCTTTCGCTGGGGATTGAAACACTGGGCGGAGTTATGACCAAGCTGATCGAACGGAACACGACCATTCCAACCCGGCGGTCGGAGACGTTTTCCACGGCGGAGGACGGCCAGACATCGGTCCATGTGAAGGTATTCCAAGGTGAGCGCGAAATCGCGGCGCACAACAAGCTCCTGGGAGATTTCCAGCTCATGGGAATCATGCCTGCGCCAAGGGGCGTGCCGCAAGTTGAGGTGACCTTTGATATCGACGCGAACGGAATCGTCAGCGTCTCCGCGAAGGACAAGGCGACCGCGAAAGAACAGAGCATTACCATCACGGGAGCGTCGAGCCTGAACAAATCGGACATCGAACGGATGGTGAACGAGGCGGCGGCTCACGCGGACGAAGATCGCAAGCAGAAAGAGGCGGCAGAGATCAAGAACAAAGCGGACGCGCTCATCTACGAGACCGAGCGGAATATCAAGGATCTCGGAGACAAAGCGCCGAGCGATCAGAAGCTGCAGATCGAGACGGCGATCGAGAACCTTCGAAATGCCATTAAGAGCGGGGAACTGGAAGACATCCGGCGGTTGACCGATGAGCTTCAGCAGGCGGCTTACTCTCTCTCGGAGCTGCTCTATAAGCAGGCGGCCGGAGATGCCGGCGGCCAGGCGCCGGGAGAGGGAGCGTACGAAGATTCAGCAAACGAAGCGCCTTTCGAACACAACGGCAAGAGCCCCGGTGAACCGCACAAGCCTGACGACGACGTGATCGATGCCGAGTTCAAGGCTCACTGATTGAACGTTAAGGGTTGAGTGTTGAGTGTTGAGTTGTGGCTGGTAAATGCCGGAGCCGAGTGGCTTAACACTCAATACTCAACACTCTAGAGGTAATTGCAAAACTCGACAAAGCGTACGTATCCCGTCATCCTGAACGGAGTGAAGTCCATACGGACCCGTACCGGGGGATCTGTTTTTGATCTCACAGATCTTTCGGTGCCGG
>JBGPOG010000581.1:0-2938 GCA_041487935.1 Chthonomonadia bacterium
CCATATCTCCAGCGCGTTATGGAAACCAGTAAGAAAGGGGTTCGCTATGAAAAATCTCCTCTTTGCCATTCTTACCCCGTTAGCAATTTGTCCAGCCGCGTCAGCAAAGCAAAACGCCGGACTAGATCGGGCTGTCCAAGCCGTTCGACAGTTTACGGCAAAGCCCGGCATCAAACCGAAGGTCTCAGGCCTCCAATACGATCCTGAGCGGCTCAAGAATTTCTACTACGAGGTGGAAGTCAAAACTGGCCAGACGACCGAAACATACCAGATAGGCGCATTCGATGGCACAGTTTACAGCGCAGTGTATGAAGGGCCGGAATCAAGCGCACCACCTACATTGCCAGTCCAAGAGGCAATTCGAATTGCATCTCAATTCGTGTCTGCACACTATCCTCCGTTCCGGTCAGCAAAATGGAAGATGGAACCTGAGAAGTACTTCCGCGTGGGGTCAAATTACGTGTTTACTTGGCGGCGAGTGCTGAATAAATACGGCACACTATCACCTTGGTGGATATCGGCTGTGCTTGATGGCTCAACCGGTAGGGTGTTAAGCTATGGGGTTCCTCCTCCACGCATCTTCGGGCCGACAATCCCAAAGCTCACCCTTAAGGAAGCGATTAGGATCGCCTCCCCGCATGCGTCGTTCGACATCACCGCTGTGCCTTTCGACGAAGTCTCACTTGAGATCGTTGAAGACCGGCTTGGTATACAGAGGCTCATATGGACTCTGTATCAGAATCCTATTCCAAATCCGGAGGACCCCACACCGCCGAGCGGAGTGTTTGTTGATGCGATAACAGGGGAAGTCACTGGTGTTCGAATTCCACAAGGCTCGCTCTCCCACCAAACGAGCACTCGTCCGGCTGGAGTCGGTTTCCAATCGTCCCGTAAAGCTGTCACAATAAGAACAAGTGCGGGACAGGAGTTAGCATCCTCTGTACCTCCTGTCATACAAAGGGGTGTTCTCTGGGGGCGAGTCGAACTGCTTCGTGCGTTAGGCTCAATTGTACAGATTGATTCGTCCGGGGCATCAGTCCTTTTGAATAATCGTGCGGTGTCTGCCCGCTTGCTTGGGGCGAAATATCACGACCTCGGGTGGTGGGTGCCACTCCGCGGTGCTTTGAACCAGCTGGGCTGGACGGTCGATTGGCTACCGGAAGCTCGGGAAGCGGTCGTCCGCCAGAGGAAACCTAGCCCCTACGTGGGAGTCGTTTCGCCAGGTCCGCCATTCAGCCAACTCGGCAAACGAGTTACTGTGCGTGGCCCTGGTCGCTGATGCAACAAGTATCGGCTTGACTGGAGCGTTGAATCGCTCGGCCCAAGCGCGGCAAGGCTAAGGGTCCTCGTAGAGTAGCATTCCGGCGCGGCCATGTCCGCGCCGGTTTGTCCGTACCTCAGTAGTAAAGCGAACCATCTGTGAACTCATCAGACCTTGCCTATCTCGCAACAGAACATGGCGCCACACTGCTTCGTGACGCGGCATCTCAAACAGGCGAGCTTCACTCTCGCATTACCAAACTCAGGCGCTCACATCCGCAAGCGCAGGTCTCCGCCGCGATAGCGTTGTTGGATCTACGCCGGCGCGCATCCGCGAGATTCTCCCAGGCCGATCGCATGTTCTTCACGCCGGAGGCGTTTGAACAATCCACCGGTGAGACGATCGCCCGCTGGAGGGCCGGACGGTTTCCCACAGGCGGGACGGTCCTCGATCTCTGCTGCGGAATTGGCGGCGATGCCGTTCAGCTTGCACGGCGCGGTTACGTGCTTGCGGTGGATCGTTCTCCGGAATGCGCCCTGTGTACGAAGCTCAACGCGGAGGTTTACAGCGTTGCGGACTCGCTCTCGGTGCTCTGCGCGGATGTTTCGCGGCTGAGCTTGCGCGCCGACGCGGCTTTCTTCGATCCGTCTCGGCGCGTCTCGGGCAGGCGCGTGCGGTCTTCCGCCGAATACTCGCCGCCCCTGGCTCTTGTCGAGGATATCCGTCGCTCGGTTCCGAACCTGGCAGTCAAGGTCTCCCCGGCGCTCGACGACTCTGTTCTTGAATCGCTCGGCGGCCGGATCGAGTTCGTGTCCGATAGAGGAGAGTGCAAGGAAGCGGTCGTCTGGTTCGGCTCGCTGGGTTTGTCGACGCATCGCGCGGCAACGGTTCTGCCGAAGGCCGCCACGCTCGCCGCGCACCCGCACGCTCCGGAACCCGAACTATCTCCTCCTGGAGATTGGCTATTCGAGCCCGATCCCGCAGTAATACGCGCTCATCTGATCGCGGAGATCGCAGAGAAGATCGACGGCCGGCAACTCGACCGGCAGATCGCATATCTCACGATGGATGCCGCAATAAGCTCTCCGTTCGGCACGGCGTACCGAGTCATCGAATGGCTTCCGTTCAGCCTCAGCCGCATCCAGAAGCGCATTACTGCGTTGAAAGCCCGTGCTGCCGTCGTCAAGCGGCGCGGCGTTCCCATGGAGCCCGAAGACATCTTCCGGAAGCTGAAATCGGGAGGAGACCGGCCGGTCGTCGTCGTACTTACCAGGGTGGCGGGAGAACCCGCCGCAATCATCTGCGAGCCAACCGAACCGAAGAGTATCAAGTGTTGAGTAATGAGTCGTTGGGGCGCTGCTTGGATGTCGAGCCGTCTGTCCATATACGGGTTACGGAATGCCTATCACGAAACACGAGAGGCAATTGTAATAGTCGCGTGGCCGTCATCCCGAGGTACGAGGGATCTGCTTTTCTACGTGAGCCGCGCCCGCATTGCTTGCCAAGAGATCCCTCGTACCTCTCCTGAAAATACCAGGATGGGCGTGTAGGGAACGTGCCGGGCTTTTCATACTTGGTTGTGTGCGCAGCACATGAGGTCTCCTAAGAAACTTCACCGTTTAGTGCATGAATGTCAACTTGCAAATTCAAAAACAGATCCCTACGGGATGACGGGGG
>JBGPOG010000582.1:0-2917 GCA_041487935.1 Chthonomonadia bacterium
ACGATCTCGTCACGCGGGCGGCGGATGTCTGTTTAAAGGAGCGCCGGAGGTTGATTTTAGTGGTTCGTGAAACACCGTGGAACCTAATCCACCTTCGTAACCTTACACAGTTGGCGGAGGCCGGAGCGACCGTGCTCCCGGCGTCTCCTGGATTCTACTACCGCCCGCAGACGATCGACGAGCTTGCTGACACTGTCGTTGCTCGCATTCTCCAGCAGCTCGGGATCGACCAGAAACTAACACCCCAGTGGCAATTCTCGGAGAAGGAGTAAGAACCATGCGAGAAGCGGCTCGGCGGCTAAAGATCATCCTTGAGATGATCAAGTTCGAGCACACAATCTTTGCACTCCCATTTGCCTTAATCAGCGCTCTGCTTGCGGCGCGCGCATCCGATCTTCCCCACGGCCTGCCGACTGCGGCGATGACTGCCTGGATCGTCTGCGCGATGGTGGGCGCCCGCAGCGCGGCGATGGCTTTCAACCGGATGGTCGATTCGAGAATTGATGCCAGGAACCCGCGCACTTCCATGCGAGCCATCCCTGCCGGCCAGTTGACCTTGAAGCAGGTAGGACTATTCACGCTCGGCTCACTCGTGGTATTTGAAATAGCGGCGTATGAGATCAATCCCCTGTGTTTTGCGCTTTCGCCGGCTGCCATTATCGCCATACTTGGATATTCATTTACAAAGAGGTTCACAGCGCTCTCACATATCGTTCTCGGGTTGGCCATTGGCATCGCACCTGTCGGAGCCTGGCTGGCGATCACCGGCCAGTTCCACCTGGTCCCAGTACTCCTGGGTGCGACGGTCATGTTCTGGATTGGCGGGTTCGACATCATCTACGCCTTACAGGATACGGATTTCGATCGAGCATCCGGCCTGCACTCGTTGCCGCAGTCCATGGGAAAATCGCGCGCGCTCTGGATATCCCGAATTATGCACTTGACGATGGTCATGCTTCTGCTCGCCGTCGGCTACTTCGCCCATTTGCATACGCTGTATTTCCTCGGCGTGGCTGTCGTTGCGGGACTGATCACTTACGAGCACTCCATCGTCTCCCCGGACGACCTCAGCCGCGTTAATGTCGCTTTCTTCAACTTAAATGGCTGGGTAAGTCTGGCGCTCTTTGGTTTCGTGATTTTGGATCGGTTGGTTTTGAGATAGAATCGTACTCGTACTCGTACTCGTTGTCGTACTCGGCAGTTCAAAGTCCGATTCCGATTCCGATTCCGGGTACGGGTACGAGTACGAGTTAGCATGAACCCAATCAGAATCGGCAGCGTTCCGTATCTAAATGCAAAGCCTCTCATCGCATGGTTTCACTCGAAAGAGTGCGACGCCAACGTGGAGATAAGCTATGCGGTTCCATCTCAGCTTGCCGCACAGCTTCGGCGAGGCGAGCTGGACGTCGCGATGGTCTCGACGTTTGAGCTCTTCCAGAACCCGGGTCTCACGATCGTCCCGGGTATTTCGATCTCTGCCGACGGTCCGGTCAAGAGCGTTCGCCTGTTCTCGAAGGTTCCCATTGAGGACATCAAGTCGGTAGGGCTCGACTCCAGCTCGTTGACCTCATGCGCGCTTATCCGCGTCCTTGTGACGGATCTCTACGCAATCTCTCCAGAGTACTTTTCGCATTTTCCGGATCTCGACGCAATGCTTGCACAGTACGATTCCGGGCTGATCATCGGGGACTTGAAGCTGTTCGAGAGCGATGGATTGGAGGTTATGGATCTGGGTGGCGCATGGAAGCGTCTCACGGGTCTCCCGTTTTGCTACGCAGCATGGCTCGCTCGGATAGACGCGCCCGCGGAGACCGCGGAAGTATTGGATTATGCGCGCGCCTGGGGTTGCGCGCGGCTGGACGCAGTTGCCGACGAATGGGCGCCGAGGATGAGTCTCCCGCTGGAGCGCGTACGGGATTATCTGATCGATATCATGCGCTACGATCTCAGCGAGGACAAATGGCGCGCGCTCGAAGAGTTCCAGGCGCGCTGCCTAAAGTACAACCTGGTCGATACGATACTTCCGCTACGATAATGCCAGAACAGACCTACGTATTTCTCGACTTCGACGACACTCTGTGCGACATGGCCGAGCACCGGCTGCAGCTCGTACACGAGCTCGCCGGTTTGCTATCGGAGGAGTACGGCGGCGCCGAGGATGAATGGGCGCCCGTTCTGGCTCCTACTTTGGCGGCCAGCTTGATCGGGTATCGTGAGGAATTCGTTGGCCGGCCGTTAGCAGGTTTCAACCGATGGATAACCGAGGAACGTGCCAGGGTCGCCCGCGAAATCTTTGAGGCAAAGGGAATTGCCATACCCCCCGATACGGATATTGGCGCGCTTGCGGCTCGCCTGCAGTTCGAGGCGCTAACCGCTTGTAACGCCTCGTTTCCAAATGCAGAGGAAGCGCTTCGCGAGTTATTCGATATGGGAGTCCGCGCACAGCTCGCGTCATCGCAGGAGTCGGAATACCTCCTGGCAGCACTGATAGGCGCGGGAATCGAGAGCTACACCGAAAGCAAATTCGGGCCCGATCTGGTGGATTGTGCGAAGGAGGGACCGGTGTACTACCGTCGAATTCTTGAGGCGTGTGGGATCGGCCCGGCACAGGCGATAGTCGTGGACGATCAGCCGGAATGCCTGGATTGGGCGGAAGAGGCCGGAGCGAAGGTGATCCAGGCGAGATTGAAACCGGATTCGCCCGAGCAGCAGTTCCCGATGTCAATCAGCGATCTTTCCGAATTGCCGGCGGCTGTGAGAAAGCTGGCTGGAATCGAGTCATGACCGACGCCATCTCCAACCTGGTTGCCGAAGCCTCCAAAGACCTCACACAAACTCGCCACTATCTCCACGAAAACCCCGAACTTAGCGACCATGAGGAGCGCACGGCGGCATTTGTCGCAGACCGGCTGCGGGC
>JBGPOG010000583.1:0-2912 GCA_041487935.1 Chthonomonadia bacterium
CATCCCGCAGGGATCTGCTTTTGACCTTGAAAGCGCTCTCGTTTATCAAATGAAAGGCTCCAACCAATGGCTTATACTGCAACTCAAACCACGTGTCGTCCTTGCCAGTCGCGTAAGCTGCCGCGTAGAGCAAGTGCAGCCCGAATGCTCACAATTCTCTCATTAGTGGTCGGACATTGGGCCTTGGCCGTTCCATCAGCGGCGGCAGACGACAACGCGCTCACTCCAAAGGAAAAACGCGCCGGCTGGACCCTGCTCTTCGACGGCAAGACCCTCGACGGCTGGAAGACCAGCAGCCTCACGGAGAGCAAGACCCCGGTCGAGGACGGCTGCATCAACCCCCACGGCGCCGGCGGCTACATGATGATCCACGAGAAGGAGTGGAGCAACTTTATTCTCCAGCTCGATTTCAAGATCAGCAAAGGCTGCAACAGCGGCGTCTTCTTCCACACCTGGCCGCTCACGCCCAGGCCGGGCAAGGATGTCGGCTTCAACGGCCTGGAGATGGCCATCGACGACACCCTTCCGAACGCGGGATTCGTGGATACCGGCGCAATCTACGACCTCTCGAAACCCACAAGAAACGCCATGAAACCGGCAGGCGAGTGGAACCACCTCAAGCTTAGCGTAAACAAAAACGTAGTCCAGGTAGAGATCAACGCCGAGCCGGTCAACAAGGTCGACCTGAACCAGTTCACCGAACCCAACAAGCGCCCGGACGGCACTCCCCACAAATTCGACGTCGCCTACAAAGAACACCCGCAAAGGGGCTACATCGGCCTCCAGGACCATGGGTCTAATTGCTGGTTCAAGAATATCAAGATCAAGAGGCTGTAGAGCGAGGACTAGCTGGAGTGTTGAAGCTGTGGAATAAATGGAGTTACGGGAGGCAGATGAAGCCCTCGACGCCTCCCGCCGCCGCATCGGCGAGCACCTCTATAAGCTCAGCATGCCGGTCTCAATAAGCGCAGATACCGCAATGGTATACTGAAACCGTCGCAACATAATCGACTTTTGTTGCCGGTCGCGGATGCACGTGCAATGCCTGGCAGTGCGAAGCCGGGTCCGCTATTTTGATGGCTCCGAAGGTTGAATACTAACCATGATCATTCAAGGAATTGACTTCGAATCGGAAGCTATCCGCGACTTTTGCAAAAAGTGGAAGATCAAGGAGTTGTGTGTCTTCGGTTCCATCCTTCGCGATGACTTCCGTCCGGACAGCGATGCCGACATCCTCGCCGATTTTGAGCAATGCCCTGAGGTAGACGAATATAACCTGTTCGATGATATCCACATGCGGGAAGAATTAAGCGAGTTGGTCGGGCAGAACGTCGATCTCGTGGACCGATCCGCCATCGTGTCAACCCCCAACCGGTTCGTCAGAAAGCAGCTCATGTCGACTGCGGAGCGGGTTTATGCAGGGCGATAATGCCTATCTTCTTGACATTGTCGAAGCGGCCGGCCGTATCGCCGAGTATATTGCCGGGACCTCGCGGCCCGACTCTCTTTCCCGTAATATGATGAAGGCCACCGTTGTGTGCGAAATCGAGATCATCGGCGAGGCTTCGTATCGCATAAGCCAACCGTACAAGGATGAGAATTGCAGAACTGTCGCATTAAGGCTACAATATAGGAGGCGACGTGAGTCGTCGCAGGAGGCCGAGCCAATCGCCGCCCGAAGAGCAAGCCGATCTCCCGGAAACTACGGGCATACTTTTGCGCGTTTTGGCAGACCCGAGCGGCGATTGTCCTTTTGACGATTGGATTTATGGACTGCAGGACAGACAGGCTCAGGCGCGCATTGTAACTCGTCTGCTTCGCGTGCAGCGAGGCAATTTCGGCGATCACCGGGAGCGTATCTCCGGAGCGGTGTGCGAGCTGCGAATTGACTACGGTCCCGGCTGCCGGGTCTATTATGCCCGGCGCGGCGACGTGCTGGTCGTATTGCTTGGCGGCGGAACCAAACAGGGGCAGCAGAGAGACATCGAGGCGGCGAAAGCCCTGTGGGAAAGGAATGAAAGTGATGTTGAAAGACTTTCACGAGAGTATGGCGCCCCTGCTGAATGACCCGGAGTTTCAGCGCGAGTTCATTGCTGCCGCATATGAGGAGGAAGGCACGGAGGGGGTAATCCGGGCCCTGCGCGAGATCGCCTCGGCCAAACGCAGCATGACGAAAGTAGCCCGTTCGGCCGGAGTGGCCCGCACGACGCTGTACCGGTCGCTCGGCCGAAACGGGAATCCGGCGTTCAAGACCGTCCGCGCCGCCCTGAACGCCTTGGGTCTGGACTTCGCCATTATCTGCAAGGAGCCCGCCGCATAGTACATTCCTCCTCATGCGCGTCGAATCTTTGTACACCTCGGCGGCCCGAACCATCCCATGACGCGCGAAGGATGAAGGATGAAGGATGAAGGATGAAGGATGAATCCGGACAAGCCTCCGTTCGAATCGAGCTGTTCAACGGACCGGCGATAACAGTCGGCGCCGAAACCGTCCGCCGATTCCCAACCCGTCACGCCGAAGCCATCCTCACCATGTTAGCCCTCGCACCCGGCCGCCGCCTCACCCGCGACGAAATCGCCGACACCCTCTGGCCCGACGAAGCCCTCGACGCCTCAAAACGGCGCATCCGCGAGCACCTCTACCGGCTCCGCAAAGCGATCCCCGATGGCCGCGAGCTGATTCTGAGCGAAGGGGATGCCATCTGCCTCTCCCAGGAATTCTCCGTTTCGGTTGACGTGCTGAGTTTGACAGGCTGCTGAAGCGGGCCAGTGAGTTGCAGAGTGGGAGAGAAGGAGAGGGAGAGGGAGAGGGCGAGAGGGGGAGACCGCTGGCGGTTGGTGAGCAGGTCCGGTCGCTGCTTAGTGCGGCGGACGGACTGTACAAGGGCCAATTCGCCCCGGAACTGGACTGG
>JBGPOG010000584.1:0-2897 GCA_041487935.1 Chthonomonadia bacterium
CATTACGGTCGCCATTTCCGCGTTGATATCGCACATCTCGACGAGCACCCGTTTCGCCTGTACCACGAGCTGGCGATGCGGCGGCTTGACGTTTTCTCTCTCGGGCGGCAGAGTCTTTGCGAGCTGCGCGCGAATAGACTGGGCGATGAAGTAGAGCACGTCACGATCCTCCGGCGCGCGGGGAAGCGGCTGATCTCCCGACAGAATGCGATCGATCTGCAGCCGACCGTGAAGCTGCTTGATAAAGGCGCCGAAACTGCGTCCGTGGCCTGGGCTCAGGCAGCCCGCGGCAAGGATATCGACCTCGTCCGGAGTAACCCCCGTGCCGTACGCCTGCAGCGCATCGCTCAAGATATGCCACGATCGCGGCGTGGAGAAAGTTTCTTCCGTCTTGGGCGGCTGGACGAAGAGATGATCCGGGCGGGTCTCGATGTACCGGATGATCCATTCATGGATTCCCTGGGAATAGGCCCAGTTCAGCCAATCGCGGGCGGTGGGGCGCAGCTCCACGTGGAGCATTCGGTTCATCAGGGCAGAGGACATGGGCTTGACGATCGCCTGGTCCTGAGCACGGTTTCCCGCGCCAACGACGATCGAGCCCGCCGGGAGCCGGTATTCACCGAGCCGGCGGTCATGGATGAGGCTATAGAACGCTTTCTGGACTTCGAACGAGCAGGCGTTCAACTCGTCGACGAAAAGCAAGTAAGGCTCCTCCCGAGCGATCATTCGTGGCGGGCAGAAAATGGAACGGTCGCCCTCGATCTTTGGGACGCCGATCAAATCCTCGGGCGCAAGTTGCGAGCCAAGCAGCGAGACACAATCCAACCCCACGTCCTTCGCGAATTGCTCGACGAGCGCAGACTTGCCGATCCCGGGCGGCCCCCAGATAAAGACAGGCCGGGTCAGCGCGACGTTAAGCAGGAGCTTCGCAAGTTGTGGCGGGGCGACCGTCTGCATGGGGCTGATTTTACCCTAAACGGTGAGTGGTGAGTGGTGGAGTAATGGAGTGATGGAGTAATGGAGTGATGGAGTGATGGAGTGATGGAGTGATGGAGTGATGGAGTGATGAAGTAGTGGAGTGATGAAGAAGTGGAGTAGCTCAGATGATCTCGAAATACCTCCGCAGCTCCCAGTCGGTCACGGCTTTGTCGAATTCCCGAGATTCCCATTCTCGAGAGGTGCAAAAGTGATCCACGAACTCTTCTCCGAACCATTCAGCAGCCTCGACGGAGTTGCGCATTCGCGCGGTAGCTTCTCCCAGGTTTCGCGGAAGCGCGATCGCCTGCGTTTCGTCGTATGCGTTACCGGCGGTTGGGGCGGTTGGCTCGAGTTGATTCTCAATGCCGTAAAGCCCGGCAGCCAGGCAGGCCGCCATGGCGAAATAGGGGTTTGCATCCGCTCCGGGAATGCGGGACTCGATGCGCGTCGCTTTCGACGATGCCCCTGGAATGAGGCGGATGGAATTCGTGCGATTTTCGATCCCCCAGGTGGCAGTCGTGGGCGCCCAGAAGCCGGGGACCAGGCGCTTGTAAGAATTGACGGTCGGGCAGATGAGCGGCAAGATTTCGGGGAGGAGGCGCTGCTGGCCGGCGATGTAGTGCATTGCCAGGTCCGAGGCAGGTACAGACGATGGACGATGGACGATGGACGATGGGTCATTGCTCGCGTGGGCGGAATCGTCAATCGTCGATCGTCCATCGTCGACTTTAGCAAACAGATTCGCGCCCGTCTCGCGATTCGCAAGACTTTGATGAATGTGTCCCCCACAGCCGGGCAGGTTGGCTCCGGCTTTGGCCATGAAGCTGGCCATCAGGCCTTTCTTGGACGCAATCTCTTTCACGATTGTCTTAAAGAGTGCGGCGTTGTCGGCCGAGGCCAGGGCATCGCCGTATTTGATGCACGCCTCGAAGGCTCCTGGGCCGGTTTCCGTGTGAATGCCCTCGATTTCGATACCGAAATCCCGCAAGGAACTGCTGAGCAGATGGATGAACTCCGATCGCGCGGATGCTCGCATCAGGCTATAGCAGAACATGCCGGGAGACTCGGGCGTTAAGCCGCGATAGGATTTGTCCAGAGCGGTCTCAGGCGTCTCTTCGAAGAGAAACCACTCGTACTCTGCGGCCATCTTTGGCGAGTAGCCCATGGATTCCGCTTTGGAGACGATGCGCTTCAGGGTCTGCCTCGGGCAGTATGGCAACGGACTTCCGTCACGCTTGTGAAACTCAGCGAGTGCGAAAGCCGTGTTTGGCTCCCAGGGCACGACTCGAACTGTGGACGGAACGATGCGCGCGAGCAGGTCGGGGAATCCTGTGTGCCAGCCAGTGAACGTGCCGCGGTCATAGAGATTGTCGCCCACGTCCCAGCCGAAGATGACGTCGCAGAATCCGAAGCCATCCTTGAGCGCGGAGAGGAACTTGTCCTTCGAGATGTACTTACCGCGAAGCACGCCGTCCAGGTCGAACCCGCCGACGCGGACGAGGCTTACCGAACGATCGTTGAGCAGCTTTTCGATGGCAGCGATTTCCAAGCAATGATCTCCTGTATGAATTTAGCCGCAGAGGTCGAGAGGACGGCAGAAAATGCTTGCCGTTATGAACATTATGAACGGAATTCGAACATCTACGAGGTAATTGCAAAACTCTTGCGAAACGCGCAAGTTGTCATCCCGAGCATTTTACCGCGCCTAACGCGGCGTTGCGCGTAAGAAACTGTCAAAGCCCCCGTCATCCCTGTATAGACCGGAGACATAGTTTACAGTTGGCCGGAGACATGGTTTACACTTTGAGTTAATTTGCAACGTTTGCATCATTTCCTTTTCAGGAGTTTTTTGACCTTATTGATCAGGCATTCTCAGATCGATGAAGGCGATCCGCTGCCGGCAATAGAAGACGTTCAGG
>JBGPOG010000585.1:0-2883 GCA_041487935.1 Chthonomonadia bacterium
GATAGGTCCCAGTCGCAGGAGCCGCATTGAATTTGGCGTTCTTTGCGGCGACTTTGTCCCAAACCTCTTGTTGGGCTTTGCCTGTTGCTGCCACCGCGATCCCCGATTCTGGTCTTGCATATGCCTGGACGCGGGCGCTGCGTCGTCCGCTCGCAACCGCTCCATCAACTGCGACTGGAGAACTTGCTGAGGCCGCCTTGAAAGCGCCATTCTGAGCGCTCGACCGCACGTCCTGGCTAGCCACTGTTCCTGCTGAAGAGTCGAATTCCGCCCTGCCCGTCCAACGGCCATGCTCGACACAAAACACCGCAATTGGGATGCGCTTTTTCCCCGGCTTGACGATCGTATCCTGGCCCAGGCACCGGTCCTGCCGGCCTCCCAGGACCACCTCGCCGGCGAGGAGATACAAGGGTTTGTCGCTGCGATTGGTCACATAGAGCGTGTTCACGTCACCGCCGTTTGACGATTCGGCCACGGTCACCCGTTTCGATCTCAGTCCTTCGTCCAACGTAACGTAGTTGTCCGAATTGACGGCAATGGCGTCATAGACGGGGATCAAGGTCAGGTTTCGAAACGACTTCGCGGCGCCGAGGCTACGACGTGAATCCAGCTTGGTATTCGCGGTCTGGCCGACGACAATGGTGGCAATGGTAACGATGATAGCTGTGATGGCGATAGCGAATATACGGGGTTTCATTGGATTGGCCTCCACTCTTCGGAAAGCCGGTGAACTTGGCGCCCACCGTCAAGACGTTAGTTGCTCCGATATAGAGGAGGGTTCATCCAATTATCCAACTTCTCCAATGGCAACAATCCTAAAACCGAAGCGTCTGCGTGACCTCCAATGGCGCTTTGGCTCCGAACGCGAACTGCAGGAATCCCCAGCCAAAGCCGGCGGTAAATCCTCTCGCGCTGGAGTATCCGGCCCTTAGCGAGAGTTTCTTGCTGGTGTATTCGGCTCCGAGCCGTCCCTGGACGTTCCCGTAAGCCCGGCTGAGATCCACCGCGTCCGCCGCGAATACCATCTTTCCTATGGCATATGCCGAGCCAATCGTGAAGCTTCGCGGCTGGAGGTCGTATTTCGCCGGGTTTCCATTTCGGTCGGTGCCCTGGAAGACGAAGCCGGGTTCGACGACATCCGTAATCAGAAGGGCTCCCGACAGGCCGTCGTACTTGCTCGGATGGACGAGAAATCCAAGGTCAACCCCAATTCCATCCTGGGTTAAGGTGCTGCCACCGTTCAGCTCCGGCGCGGGCGAGGCGGCCGTGTTGTTGATGATGTTGCTGCTGCTAACGATGTAGTGGGTATACACGGCTCGCATGAGCTTTATTCGAGCGCCTGCCTCAATACGGGTAGGGCTTCCCGCCGGTGAAATCCGTTCCGCCACTCCGATGGTCGGCAGCGAATAGATTCCGGCGCCAAGAAGATCGGCCCGGGCGCCGGCATACGCCGGATTGGTGGCGAGCTGCGCCACATCTCCGTTGGCATTTTTTGCCCAAGCCTGGAGCGGGAGATTTGGCTGAACGAAGACCTGCGCGACGCCGGTGGCATGACCGTCGAGATGCCCAAATCGAAGTCCCCAGGAGATGTTCACACCAAACGAAGAATCGTTCTTGCCGAAATCTCGCGCCAGGTTCACAGCGTCGTTCTTGCTTGGATTGCCTGTGATGTGATCCCAGGCGGCTCCGATCCCGATTCCACTGGCATGGAGGCCGATATTCGGGTATTCGAGGTTGGACCGCCGATTAAACAGCGCCAGCGCAGCCGGGTTAATCTTGGCGGTCCGCTCGTAGCGATCGACGATAGCAATTCCGGCTCCGCCCATCGCGTAGGCGCGGGCATTGCCGCCGAACATGATATCTGCGCGTGCGACAGGCTGCAAGAGTAGGCTGCCAAGGGCTAACGGCGCTAGGCGCAGCAAGAAAGAGCGCATAGGAAGTCATCCTTGTAGGAATTGGCGGGCGGAGCGCCTGATCGATTCTAGGTACACGAGGGCCGTGTTCGTGCTCGTACTCGTCGTCGTACTCGGTTTTTACGGTCCGATTACGAGCGCGAGCACGAGTACGAGTACGATTTGGTTACTACGACATATCGCCGTACAGAACCTGAATGTAATTCACCTGTCCCTCGTGGTATACGGTATTCCAGTAGAACAGGTCGATGGCGAAATCCGCCCACGTGGTGGCTTTGCCATCGTGAACGGGATCGGTGGTTGCATCGCCAATCTTTTCCGGCGGAAACGCGGAGATGGCTTCGGCGAGCGCATTCGTGGACGAGTGCAGCCAGCGGAGGCAAGCTGCCTTGTTGCGATTGGCGTCGCACTTGACTTTGTAATCGTCCCAATTGATGCTGGGCATGTTGCCGGTGCGATAGCCTTCCGCAACCCACTCATTCAGGTAAGCACACTCAAGAGCCTGGTCCAGAGCGTCGCGGCCCTGGTTGCCTTCGGTGGTCGGGTGCCAAACGATGCGGTCGTCCGGCATCTTTTCGACGGCGGCGGTCAGCGCCTGGCCGGCGCTGCGGATTTTGGCGGACAGAAATTGAGACAGGTTGATCGCAGACATGGTCTTGTTCCTTTCTGAACGTGGATAGTACCTTGCATTGGCTTGCCGGGTGAACCGGGCGCCAGGTGACCCGATGCGAGCGAACCTGAGCGCGGCAATGCGTTCGCGGTTGCGCAGCCTCGCGCGGTTCGAATTCGTACTTTCCGTACACGCTTCGCCGTCCTTTCAAATCATTCCTGCTTAGATTCATTAAACACGAAGACACGAAGAACACGAAGATCCCGTTCGCAGAATTTGAACCGAAAATCGTTGACCTTAACTACGAGAAGGGTGAGTGATCTAGAATTTCCGTCTCTTAGCCCCAATACTGTTCACTTA
>JBGPOG010000586.1:0-2873 GCA_041487935.1 Chthonomonadia bacterium
ACCTTGCTCACGACTCCGGCGCCCACTGTGTGGCCGCCTTCACGGACTGCAAACCGCAGTCCCTCTTCCATCGCAATGGGTTGGCCGAGCTCGCCGGTGATCGTGATATTATCGCCGGGCATCACCATCTCTACGCCTTCGGGAAGGTTCATCGAGCCGGTAACGTCCGTGGTTCGGAAATAGAACTGCGGCCGGTAACCCGTGAAGAACGGTGTGTGCCGTCCGCCTTCCTCTTTGGAGAGGATATAAACTTCGGCCTGGAACTTGGTGTGCGGCGTGATCGAGGCCGGCTTGGATACCACCTGCCCGCGCTCGATGTCCGTCCGGTTCAAACCTCGCAACAAAATTCCCGCGTTGTCCCCCGCGACGATGAAGTCGCAGGTCTTGCGGAACTGCTCGAGGGAAGTCGCCACCGATTTCTGCGTCGGGCGAAGTCCAACGATCTCCACCGGCTCGCCGATCTTCAGTTGTCCGCGCTCCACGCGACCGGTAGCCACCGTCCCGCGGCCCGTGATCGTAAACACGTCCTCGACCGACATCAGGAACGGCTTATCCGCTTCGCGCTGCGGGGTCGGGATGTAACTGTCGACCGCATCCATCAGCTCCCAGACTTTGCCGTTCCACTCGTCGTCCTTGGACGTGCTGGCCGACTCCAATGCCTTCGTCGCGGATCCCGCGATCACGGGAACGTCGTCACCCGGGAACTCGTACTTGGAGAGTAGCTCCCGAACTTCCAGCTCCACCAGCTCCAGAAGCTCCGGATCGTCCACCAGGTCCGCCTTGTTCAGGAACACGACAATGTACGGAACGCCCACCTGACGTGCGAGCAGGATGTGCTCGCGGGTCTGCGGCATCGGGCCGTCTGCCGCAGATACCACCAGGATCGCGCCGTCCATCTGGGCTGCGCCGGTGATCATGTTCTTGATGTAGTCGGCATGGCCCGGGCAGTCGACGTGCGCGTAGTGCCGCGCTTCCGTCTCGTATTCCGCGTGGTAGGTATTGATCGTGATGCCGCGCGCCTTCTCTTCGGGAGCCGCGTCGATCTGGTCGTACGCCTGGAACTTGGCCTTGCCCACACTCGCGAGAACGCGGGTGATGGCCGAAGTCAGGGACGTCTTCCCATGGTCGACGTGCCCAATCGTCCCGATATTCACGTGCGGCTTGGTGCGCTCAAATCGCTGCTTTGCCATTTTGACCTCCGGTTGGAGTGATGGAGTGGTGGAGAAATGGAGTATTGGGCGGAGTTACTCCACTACTCCATTACTCCTTGCCTTATGCCCTTGCTAACTGCTTCCCCTGCACCTTGGCGATCAGCTCTTCCGCCAGGTTGCGCGGGACTTCCTCGTAATGGGACGGCTGGACGTTTGGATCGGCGCGGCCCTGACTCAGGGAACGCAGGGCCGTGACGTATCCGAAAAGCTCCGAAAGCGGAACCTGGGCCTTGATCACCTGCATCCCGCCCGCGCCGGGTTCCATTCCTTCGATGCGTCCGCGTCGAGAATTGATATCGCCGATCACGTCACCCATAAACTGTTCCGGCGTGACGACTTCGACCGACATGATTGGCTCCTTGAGAACCGGCCCGGCCTTGCGGCAGGCCGCTTTAAACGTCATCGAGGCTGCAATCTTGAAAGCCATTTCAGACGAGTCGACTTCGTGATACGATCCGTCAACAACGGTCACCTTGATGTCTACGATCGGGTAACCCGCCAATACGCCGCTGTACAGAGCCTCTTTGATTCCACCTTCAACGGCCGAAATATACTCTTTCGGGATAGCCCCGCCGACAACCTTATTCACGAATTCGAATCCCTTGCCGGCGTCGAGCGGCTCAACCGTCAGCTCGCAGTCTCCATATTGTCCACGACCGCCGGTTTGCCGTTTGTACGGTTCCCGCGCAATGGCTTTGCGAGTCACGGTCTCGCGATACGCAACTTGCGGAGCTCCTTGATTGACCTCGACGCCGTACTCCCGCTTCATCCGGTCCACCATTATATCGAGGTGGAGCTCGCCGACACCGGAGATGATCGTCTGGCCAGTCTCGGGATCGGTGTTCGTGCGGAACGTCGGATCCTCGGCGCCAAGCTTCTGCAGCGCAATCGCCATCTTCTCCTGGTCGACCTTGGTCTTCGGCTCGACAGCCAACGAAATGACCGGGTCTCGGAACTGGATCGACTCAAGGATAATTGGATGGGACTCGACGCAGAGCGTGTCGCCAGTCGTTGTGTATTGCAGTCCAACGGCCGCCGCGATCTCGCCCGCGTAGACCGTGTCCACGTCCTCGCGAGTATTCGCGTGCATCCTCAAAATCCGGCCTACGCGCTCTTTTTTCAGCTTGGTCGAATTATAGATGGACTGCCCTTTTTGGAGGGTTCCGGAATAAACTCGAAAGAACGTGAGTGTCCCGAACCGATCCGAGGCAATCTTAAATGCCAGCGCGCTGAACGGTTCGTTATCGAGCGGTTTGCGCTCGATATGATCGCCACTGTCCGGGTTGATCCCTTTGACGGCTCCAACGTCCGTCGGAGACGGAAGGTAATCGATCACCGAATCCAGGAGCGGCTGCACGCCCTTATTCTTGTAGGCAGAGCCGCAGGTCACCGGAACGATCTTTCCGGCGATCGTGCCCAGCCGGATACCGTGCTTGATCTGCGCCGGCGTAACCTTGTCGCCGGCGAGATAGGTCTCCATTACGGAGTCGTCGTACATCGACGCCTCTTCCACCAGCTTTTCGCGCCACGCTGCTGCCAGGTCCATCATGTCCGTTGGGATGTCTACCAGGTCGAACTCCTTGCCGTCGTCGCCGCGATAGACCGACGCCTGCATGGTGACGAGATCGATAATCCCGCGAAAATCCGACTCCGCGCCGATCG
>JBGPOG010000587.1:0-2839 GCA_041487935.1 Chthonomonadia bacterium
GATCGTTGGCGGCGGCGATTCCGCCGCGGCAGTGGAGGCGCTGGGCTTTGCAAACAAGATGAGCCATATCTCGACCGGCGGCGGCGCCTCTCTGGAATTTCTGGAGGGCAAACCGCTGCCGGGCGTGGTGGCGTTGCAGGATAAGTAGACGTGGAGTTGACGGTTGATGGTTGATGGTTGATGGTTAAGAGGCTAACTGGGTCAAACTTCCGTCGATGCGAGATTCTAGCGTGTAGGACTTACCATCAACCATCAACCATCAACCATCAACCATCAACCATCAACCATCAACCATCGAGTTTGAGGTGTTTGAATGGCCGGAGAAGAATATTCATTTCGAGTCGAGGGGACCTGGTCCGGTGGGGAGGACGGTCACGGCACGATCCAGTGCGCGGCCGGCCGGGTTGAGTTCGGAATCCCCGCTGAGCTGGGGGGCGCCGGCGGACGGAGCAGCCCTGAAGAGATGCTGCTGAATGCCGTGGCCTCGTGCTATTGCATTACCTACGGTCTGCTCGCCGAACGGAGAAAGTTGCCTTTCGAGCGCGTCGAAATCGAGGCGACCGGGAGTGTCGTGCGGCAGCCGGGAGGGACGCTGAAGTTCGTCTCAATGCTTCTCAAGCCGCGGATCCTGCTTAAGGGAGCCGGCGAGTCCCAGATAAGGACCGCGGAAGACTTCGCCCACAAGGCCGAGCAGTATTGTCTCATATCGAGCGCCATCCGGGGAAATGTGGAAATCAGTTTGGAGCCGGAAGTGATCAATTTGTGACAAGGCCACACTGTCACCTTGTCGCCCGATCACTCCGTCACCGTGTCACCCGGTCACCTTGTCACCTAGTCATCTCTACCTGGTGCCGCCAATGAAGCTGGGGGTTTTGCTGGCCGGCCGCAGGCCGGAGGATATTGCGAAACGGTTAGAGCAGGCGCGCGAGGCTGGTTTCTCGGTTTGCCAGCTCAACTTGATGCAGACCGGGGTGACGCGCGCGGACATGCTGGCGGTTGCCGATTCCATGCTGGAATATGGAATTCGCCCGGCTGCTATCGGCTGTTACCTGAACCCGATCAAGCCCGCCGATCCCGATTACATGGGCGTTATTCGGGCCGATCTTGAAGTCATTCTTCAGTCGCTCGACATCCTCGGCGCTCGCCGAATCGTTATGTGGAGCGGAACGCATGCGGAAGGTCTTTTCGACGAAGACCCCGGCAACCAGATGCCGTCGAGCCTCAATCAGTTAAGCGGGTTTCTCGCCGACGTGGTCCGAACGACCAAAGCCAGGCGTTATCTCCTGGTTTTAGAGCCTTGGAAGACACACATACTCAACCATGAGCGAGTTATCGCCAGGTTTCACGAAGCCCTCGAACCCGCGGTCGCGGAAAAGGTGCGATACGTGCTGGACGCGCCCAATCTCCTGACCGCGGATCGATACCAGGACAAGGATAAAGCCGTGCTGTCCATCGCCCGGACGGTCGGGCCGCTGGCGGGCCTCGTTCATCTGAAGGACTGCGTTATGCCGCCGGACGGTGACGAGAGCCTCGCAGCCCCAGGAGAAGGAAAGCTGGACTATCCCGCGTACATTGCGGCGATTCAACGT
This sequence comes from Chthonomonadia bacterium, assembly GCA_041487935.1. Taxonomy (GTDB): domain Bacteria; phylum Armatimonadota; class Chthonomonadetes; order Chthonomonadales; family CAJBBX01; genus JBGPOG01. The sequence continues at coordinate 1,590 of JBGPOG010000587.1, forward strand.
TTCTCTCCGCCGGATGTGGCGGCGATTATCAAGAACGTTCCACCTGAAGGTTTTGCAGACGCGCGGGACTATTTCTTGAAGATGGATGCTAAGTGGGAACTGGTGTGAAGACGATGGACGGTAGACGATAGACGATGGTCGATTGATTGTATGCAGTAAATGGAATATGGAAGGCGGATTCATTACTTAATGCGACGGACCATTATTGCCGGGAATTGGAAGATGAACAAAAACCGCGCCGAAGCGCGGTCGCTTATTTTGGAGTTCCTTCCGCTGGTTGCGGCAAGAGACGATGTGGAAACGGTGATATGCCCGCCTTATACCGCAATGGAAACGGCGGTAAATGCGCTTGCCGGCTCAAGAATAGGCCTGGGAGCGCAGGACGTATTCTGGAAGGAGAGCGGCGCGTATACGGGGCAGATAGCGCCGGGGATGCTCCTGGATCTCGGAGTGAAATACGCTATCATCGGCCATTCGGAGGCGCGTGGACGGTTCGGAGTTCCCGAACCGGACTTCGATGAGAACATCCTTCGGCACTTTGGAGAAACCGACGAGAGCGTGAATCGAAAGCTGAAGGCCGCAATTGCGGCGGGATTGATTCCGATCTGCTGCGTCGGCGAGACGATTTCCGAGCGGCGGGCCGGGGAGACGGATGGGATCGTGAGCGCTCAAACGACGAAAGCGCTTGCGGGTGTAGCGCGCGCGGATGTTGCCGGCATCGTATTCGCGTACGAACCGGTGTGGGCGATCGGAACTGGGGAGGTATGTGACCCAGAGGAGGCCGATCGAGTCTGCGGGGTTATCCGGTCGACGTTTGCGGGCATATATGGGCCGCAAGCGAGCCAACAGGTGCGGATCCAATACGGCGGCAGTGTTAAACCCGATAACGCGGCGGAGCTGCTCGCAAAACCGAACATCGACGGAGCGCTGGTGGGCGGAGCGAGTTTGAAAGCTGCCGATTTTGCGGCGATCGTGAATGCCGCGCCGACCGCTTAGCGAAGTGAGCGAAGTTGCATGCAATGCGAAAATGCAGAACCCCGGCAACAAAAGTGTGTTGCCGGGGTTCTGCCCTTCAACTCTGACAGCATTACTAACGACGAGCGGGCGGCGACACGAACGGTAGAATGTCCCGGAGATCGTATCTCCATCGTTCCTCCTCTTCCCGACGCTCTGCCCCTTGGATTTCTGTCAGCAGGGCCAACGCCCGTTCCGAACCGAGCCGCTTAAGCTCCTGCTCGATCTGACTGCGA
>JBGPOG010000588.1:0-2820 GCA_041487935.1 Chthonomonadia bacterium
ATCGGAGGCCGCCGGATTCCTCGCAACGACGGCTCCTAAGGACAAACGTCAAAAGCAGGTCCCTCACAACGACGGTTCGGGATGACGGAAATGCTGCGTTTTGTCGTTACGTGCAACGTGTTGCCGGCAGCATCAATTGCTCGGAATGACGTCAAGGGCACGTTCACGAATGATCCGGGACTAGTGTGATTCACCCGGATGGAGATTCGAATGCATCGACCAATGATATTCCTTTCCTTCCTTTTTACGTTAGCCGCAGCCCGAGCACAGATCGCGCCGGCCAAACCCAATATCCTGATCATCCTGGCCGACGACATGGGCTATTCGGACCTCGGGAGTTTTGGCGGCGAGGCTCAAACTCCGAACCTCGACGGGCTTGCAAAGAACGGTCTTCGGTTCACGCAATTCTATAACACAGCGCGCTGCTGGCCGTCGCGGGCAGCGATCCTGACCGGTTACTACGCCCAGCAGGTGCGCCGTGATAACATTCCCGGCGTTAAGATTGCCGGGCCGGCCGGAATACGGCCAGCGTGGGGGAGGCTGCTGCCGGATTTCCTCAGGCCGCTGGGCTACCGGTCGTACCATTCCGGGAAGTGGCACATCGATGGAACGCCGCTGGAGGGCGGCTTCGACCGGTCGTACCGGCTGGAAGATACGGATCGGTATTTCAATCCCAAGGTCCACTTCGAGGACGACATTCGGCTTCCACCCGTGCCGCCGGACAGCGGCTTCTATCTGACGACCCACATTGCGGACCACGCCATCAAGTGTCTCAAGGAGCATGCGGATAAGTACGCCGATAAGCCGTTTTTCGAGTACCTGGCATTCACGAGTCCTCATTTTCCGCTGCACGCGCTGCCCGAGGATATCGCGAAGTACAAAGACCGTTTCCGGGACGGCTGGGACAAGCTGCGCGAGGAGCGGCTAAAGCGGATGAAGTCGCTGGGCATTGTCGATTGCGAGCTATCGGAGCGGACTCCTGGCGTGCCGGCGTGGGATACTTTGAGCGCCGAAGAGAAGGATCAGTGGCAAATTCGTATGAGCATCCATGCGGCGATGGTCGACCGGATGGACCAGGAGATCGGTCGCGTGCTGGACCAGCTCCGCGCAATGAAAGCGATGGACAACACGCTGATCTTCTTCCTGAGCGACAATGGAGCGAGCGCGGAAAAGGTTCTGCGCGGCGACGGCAACGATCCAACCGCGCCTCCGGGATCGGCCAAGACCTTTCTCTGCATCGAGCCTGGCTGGGCGAACTTCGCAAATACGCCGCTGCGGCGATCGAAGATCTTCGTCCACGAAGGGGGAATATCGACTTCGCTCATCGTCCACTGGCCCGCGGGAATTTCGGCAAAGGGCGAGTTCCGTCGCAATCCCGGGCACGTCACGGACCTGGTTCCGACCATCCTGGAAGCAGCCGGCGGCAAGAAGCCCGACATGTGGAACGGCCGGCCCATTCCGCCCGCCCCGGGCCACAGCCTGCTGCCGGCCTTTGCCAAAGACGGCTCGGTTGACCACGAATACCTGTGGTGGTACCACTCGGACAACCGGGCCATCCGGATGGGCGATTGGAAGCTGGTCTCCGCCGGACTTGATAGTCCCTGGGAGCTTTACAACTTGAGCACGGATCGCAGCGAGACTCACGACCTGTCCGGGCAGTATCCGGAGAAGGTCAAGGAGCTGGCTGACGCGTGGATGTCGCGGTTGGACGAGTTTCGGGGGTTGGCGGAGAAGGATGCGGGTGTGGGGAAGTGAGGCAACGAGTTTCAAATCGCTTACGCCAGACATGGCGATAATGCAGGAATCGAGATCAGAGGACTAGAATCCGATACTTAAATATGTTGCAATCGTCGGCGGTCCCTTCAGCCAGCGAATCGTCCCCTATATCGAATTCCCAAAACCCGGCAATTCCCGATGCCGCCAGTGCTCTAACGCAATGGCACGAATCGTGCAATCAGATGGTTGAATGAAACGGAGCACGGATCTTCGCGCGTATGATTCCTTATCCGATCGAGCCCGCAGGTGTAGGAAAGGGCGTCTGAGATGAATATGAGTAATGCAATCGCCGAAAACCCCCAAACCATTGAGCTTACGGCTCAATTCGAACGCGAAGACGATATGTACGTCGCTTTCTGCGTTGAACTTGACATCGCCAGCCAGGGCGAAACGATTGAAACAGCATTTGATAACCTTAAGGAAGCAGTCCGTCTATGGCTGAGTACGGCAACGAAGTCGGAGATCGAGACTCGACTCCCGTACATCAGGCGGCCTCACGTTACATACAGCTCTCGCTTTGAGGTCCCCTATGGGCAAATTGCGAACGCTGTCGGGGTCTGGGGTTTGCAGGATCCTTCGACAGCATGACTTCGTAAAGGTGCGACAGGAAGGCAGTCACGTTTCCATGCAGAAACAAACGGAAGGAAGCACGATTACCATTCCAGTTCCAATGCACAAGGAGCTGAAGGTCGGCACGTTGAGTTCAATAATCCGGCAATCCGGCATTCCCCGCGAGGTCTTCGAAAGCTAAGCCGTCGGACAATCAGGAAGTCAGCCCGCCTTTTCGAGGCGGGCTTTTCCGGTGCTCTTAGAACTGCCACCTAATACTTCACCTTACCTCGGACAATCTTGATACGCGACCTGCCCGAATCACGATTTTGCCGGGTGCCGGCGTCGGAGCAAGAGACCTGGCGGACGCGTGGAAGGCGCGGTTGGATGAGTTTTGGGAGTTGGCGGAGAGGGATGCGGCTGTGGGGAAGTGAGGCAGTGAGCCATTTGGAGAGGAGGTGTTGCACTACAAATACCAGGTCTAATTGGCATTGG
>JBGPOG010000589.1:0-2817 GCA_041487935.1 Chthonomonadia bacterium
CCAGGTCGAGATGGTCCATCGGGCCTACATGGCCGGTTTGCGCATTGCGGAGGTCCCCATCGTATTTACGGACCGTCAATTCGGCGCATCCAAGATGTCCGGCAAGGTGATTGCCGAGTCGATCAAGATGCCCTGGAGACTGCGCTTCCGCCACAAAGCGCCGGATGAACCCGCCCGCTCTGAACACGAATGAAGGCGGAATGAACGTCGAAGAATACGAGCGTATGTACCGGCTCGAAGACTCCTACTGGTGGTTTGTGGGCCGCCACGACCTGGTATTGGGGTTTATCCATTCGATCTACAAGCAACGGAGCGATCTTAAGATCCTCGACATCGGCTGCGGCACGGGCGCGATGTCCGAGAAAATGATGAGCCGTGGTATGGTTGTGTCGGCGGACTTCAGCCCGCTCGCCCTGTCTTTCGGCCAACGACGGAGTTTGAAGCATCTTTGCGCGTCCGACGCGATGCAACTTCCCTTCAGAGACGCATCATTCGATCTGGTGGTCGCGATGGACACGCTCGAACATTTACCGGACGATTCCCGTGCGCTTGCTGAGATATACCGAGTGCTGAAACCCGGCGGACGAGTAATTGCCACAGTGCCGGCATATCATTCCTTATGGAGCGGCCATGACGTCGCGCTGATGCACTTTCGCCGTTACGTCGCTCGCGAGCTGCGCGACCGGTTCACCGAGGCGAAGCTTAATATCGTCATGCTTTCCTATGCAATGACCCTCCTCTTACCCATCGTGTGGCTTTACAGACGATTGTTCGCCCGAAAATCTGCGTCACCGAAAGCGTCTTTGGTTAAAGTCCCTCCATTGGTTAACAATTTCCTCGTCTGCCTGCTCGCTGTAGAGAATCGTCTCATCCACCTGGCGCGGCTGCCGTTTGGCGTAACCGTGTTTTGCGTGGCGGAGAGGCCGTAACCGGGCGATGGCACTCACGCAGTCCATTTTGCCCACAGTTTGGGCCGCGGGCATTGGCGCAGGAGGCCTCGGCTTGCTGCTGAAGCACATGCTCCTCGACGAGCCCAATTCTGTGGAGATCACGCGGTACGACGTGATGGAGGCCAACCTTCCAGACGAGCTAGACGGCCTCGTTATCTGCCAGGTCTCCGATCCGCACATAACCGCCGCACCGAGAAACCGTGCCGCGGTTGCGAAAGCGATCCGATCTGTCCAGGCGGATCTTTTTGTCGTCACGGGAGACCTGATCTATCAACAGGGGGGGACCCAGCCGTTCTTCGATTGGCTCGATGCGCTGGGAGATGCGATCCGTCCTGTAGTCGTGGTATTCGGTAATGCGGAGCATAAGCGAACGGTTCGGACTGAGGAGATCGAACGCGGCCTCGCGGACCGCGGCGCGCCGGTTCTTAACAACCGGTCCATCACCATGAATCTACGGGGAGGAACCGTCCAAGTCGTCGGAGTAGACGATTCGCACTCCCACCACAGCAATTTCACCGCGGCGTACCGGGAAGCGAAAGGCGGTCTCTGGACGCTGCTGCTCTGCCACACTCCGGATGGGCTGGCCGAAATCTGGGGCGAGCGGGCGGACCTGGCGCTTTGCGGACATACCCACGGAGGGCAGATCCGCCTGCCGCTTATCGGGCCAATCTTCCACAATACCGGGAGGATTCACGGGATCGTCTCGGGTTGGTATGAAGGGAATTCTCTCACCCGGCGAGCGTATGGAGCATTCCGGGTGAAGCGGGTCTATGTCTCGAGGGGCTTGGGAACGACGAGATTTCCCGGCCGGCTGCTGTGCCGGCCGGAGCTGCCGGTGTTTACGCTGCGGCGTTCGGAATAGGGATCGACTGCCTGAATTGTAGGGGTGAAGCATTCGGGCACACAGCTATCGTGGAAACGGAAAACTGATCGTCCGAATGCTTCACCCCTACGTATCGGCGAATCCCAAGGAGTTCGAACATTGCTAACGCCCGGCGTCTTCTTCTGCCGGCCTAAGAAGCTGCTGGAGGTCTATGGTCTCCGTCATCTGAATGGGCCGGGGGAGATTGGCCGGCTCGTCGGCCGCACTTGAAGGTCGAAGCAGCCGGCCGTACCCTCATAGTGGTCGATTGGGTCTTTTTCCATAACGCTTCGCGCCACGCGCCCGTCAGGGATTCCGGCCGAGCCTCACGCTGCCGGCGCCGGTATTAGCTTCGATTCGAGTCCCCCCGCCATTGATCGGACCGGACAGTTCTCCGCCGACCTCTCCAATTCCACGCTCTCGCGAAGGCATTGAGAACGCAGACTGAATGTCGCCTACTCCGGTTTTGATATGAAGGTTGGCGCGGGAGCTTGCCGGGATGGCCAGCCGAATATCGCCTACACCTGTAGTTGTGTCAACAGTTTGCTTGGGTAACGACCTCAGCGTCACATGAACGCTGCCTGTGCCCGAATGAGCTCTAAGCTTATCGCCGGTGCAATTGAGATCCACGACATGGACGTCACCGACTCCCGTTTCGATGGACGCGTTCCCGGTCTTACCGTTCACGGTGACGCTGCCGACGCCCGTCGTCGCCCTCAGGCCGGCGAACCGGCCTGAAGCCTTGACATCCCCGACACCGATCGCGCTCACAAGCTGGATATTCGAAGGGATCGTCAGCTCAACTTCCAACCTCAGGTTGCGGACTTTCGCCTTGACCTCTTGCGGCACTACATCCGTGATCGTGACCGTGCCGCCTCGTCGATCGGTACTCACTTTCGCCTTGTCTAGTAAACGTCGGATTTCGTCGGAGGGCTTTCCATCGTACTTGCGAACGGCGGTGAGCTTGAGGTCGCTGCCGTCTTTCGCGGTTAACTTGATCGACCC
>JBGPOG010000590.1:0-2799 GCA_041487935.1 Chthonomonadia bacterium
GCTATAAAATGTGGGGGGGCGCTGCTTGCTGCGCCCAACTGGCGCTAAAAAATTGGGGGGGGCGCAGCAAGCAGCGCCCCTACATTTGACAAACAAGGTTAGCCCTCATGTTGAGCCTCTTTGCAGCCTTTTGCTTGCTTACCGCCGGACAAGATACGCATCCAGCGCGAGATACCTTACCATTCCAAAACGGCCAGCGTGTCCTGATCCTGGGCGACAGTAATACCTACGCCGGGACGTGGGTCCAATACCTCGAAATGTTCCTGTTCACCCACTATCCTGATCGCAAAATCGAAGTCATCAACCTCGGCCTTCCCAGCGAAACCGTCTCCGGTCTTTCCGAACCCGATCACCCCTATCCCCGGCCGTGGCTGCACGAACGGCTGGATCGGGCCCTGCGAAAGATCAAGCCCGATTGGGTCATCGCCTGTTATGGCATGAACGACGGGATCTACTACCCGTTCAGCGAGGATCGGTTTAAGGCATACCAAGCAGGGATGCGGAAGCTGGTCGACAAGGTAAAGGCTTCCGGAGCAAGATTGATCCTTCTAACGCCGATGCCCTTCGATCCGGTACCGGTCAAATCGGCCGTCCGACCGGCCGGGGCGGAGAAGTTTAGTTGGGTCGCGCCATTCGAGGGATACGATGAGGTTTTATCGCGATACTCAGAATGGCTCATGTCATCCAAGCTCGCGCCTAAAATGATCGACATCCACACCCCGATCGACAAGGTGCTCAAGCAAATGCGGTTCATTTTCCCTGCCTTTCACTTCGCAGGCGACGGGGTTCATCTTGATGCCCCAGGTTATCTGGTCTGGGCTACACATGTGCTAAGTGACTTGAACGTTCTCTCCGGCGCAGATGCAGCCGCGTTCGATGCAGCCTCCGTCAAAATTCGCCGGGGATCAGTCGCGCACATAAGTAAACGACAAGGTGCTGTTTCGTTCGATTGGACGGTTCGGCCGCCTGTACCCGCGAGCCCTAATTGGCGGGCAATGTTCGGCGCCGACGCCACGTCCGCACGAATGTGCGGGCTTCTGCTGATCGTTTCGGGACTTCCGTCGCAAAGATATGCTGTCTTTGAAGGCTCAACGCATATTGGAGAAGTCGATCGCTCCGGTCTCGCAAGCGGGATTGATCTCTCTGATTTCCCAAGGCTCTCAATTCTTTCCCGATCCGCAGAACTTCTATCCCTGGTCCGTGAACGAGAGCGATTGCTCGCGCTTGCCTGGCTGACCGAAGTCGGGTACAAACGGCCGGACATGCCGGCGGGCAAGCCCTTGAATACGGCCCTCGCGGAAGCCGCTGCTCTGGAAGCTAAAATCCGCGAATTGGCCCGCCCCGTGACGTTAACATTGCGGCTGGAGCCGGTCAACCAGTAATTTCAGAAGGTATCCCGTCCCTGCGCGGCGAACAATCCGTTGCTTTCCACGGAGGATCGTCTTTTGGATTTTAGCGCCCGCGCTCGCAAGAAATGTCCTCGGACCGCGCGCCAATGAACGTGCGCGCCTGGAGCCGGGTTCTGCACTTTCAGGAGCTCGGAGTCTTGTTGGCGCTGCTGGCGATGTGCGCGGCGCTGACTTTCAGTACGGACACATTCCTCACTCAGGGCAACTTGCTGAAGGTCGCCCGGCAGTCGTCCTACGCGGGAATCATGGCTGTCGGAATGGTCTTCGTGCTGGTAATGGGCGACGTCGACCTTTCGGTCGGATCGATCTTCACGTTGTCCAACCTGATGATGGCGGTTTTCCTGCGCATGGGCTGGCCCATCCCCGCGGCTCTGCTCGGCGGGCTGGGAACGGGCGCTGTTTGCGGATTTCTCAACGGCGCGCTCAGCGTGGCGCTGCGCATTCCGATGATCATCATCACGCTGGGCACGCTAAGCGTTTACAAAGGGCTTGCACTCGTCGTTTCCAAAGCCACGCCGATAACGCCGACGACCGAACAGCGGGCGAGCTCATTCTTCACGGTCGGCGGCGGGGAGTTGTTCGGTAAAATTCCCACAAGCGTCGTCGTCATGGTCGTGATGGCAGGGATCGGGTGGCTTGCGCTTACTCGAACGCGATGGGGCCGGCACGTCAAGGCGATCGGCGCGAATCCGACTGCGGCGTTTCTTGCCGGACTTCCGATCAATCGCTACCGAATTGGCGTGATGACGGTCAACGGGCTGATCGCCGCCTTGGGAGGCGTGTGCGCCCTGGCGTTCCTGACCTCCGCCGATCCACTCGCCGGAGATGGCTACGAGCTGAGGGTCATCGCATCGGTGATCATCGGCGGCACCGCGTTATCCGGCGGACAGGGAACCATCATCGGCGCGATCCTGGGCGCGCTAATCATCGCCGTTATCCAGAACGGCCTGGTGCTGAGGCAGGTCAGTCCATATGCCAGCACAGCCGTTACGGGTGGCGTGATCATCCTGGCCGTAGCCGTCGACTCATTCGTAAAGCGTCGTACGAAAGCGGCGTAGACGGTAATTGTTCACAATTCGTGTAAAACGCTGATCGGCCGCGCGTAGGGGTGAAGCATTCGGACGACATAATGTATCGGAACCCGCCAACCGCTAACCCGAATGCTTCACCCCTACCCCATCGATCGTGAACTGTTACCGTAGACAACCGGAGTGGTGGAGAATTGGAGTCCTGGAGTAATGGGAGCAGATGATCGCAAATAACAATTCCAAGACTCCATTACTCCAATACTCCATTACTCCAACCTGCACCGTTCCATTATCTTATTGAAGAGGATTCCTATGAAACCACTCCGCGCATCGCTCTTGCTGGCGCCTTTCCTGTTTCTTAC
>JBGPOG010000591.1:0-2784 GCA_041487935.1 Chthonomonadia bacterium
AGCACGATGCCGAACTGCCGCCGGTAGTCCTCAGGGCGGATTTTTCGGATATCGACCCCATCCACCAGGATCGCCCCTTCGCCGACGTCGTAAAATCGAGCGAGAAGGTTGATGATCGTGGACTTTCCCGCCCCGCTGTGTCCCACAAGGCCGATCATTTCTCCCGGCTCCACCTTCAAGTTGAATCCGTCCAATATCCGCCGCGTCCCGTCGTAGCTGAATCCAACGTCGCGGAACTCTACCGCGCCTCTAATGACCGGCATCGAGACGGCATCGGGCGCGGCCCGGACATCCGGCTCGGTATCCAGCACCTCGAACACGCGCTCGGCGGCCGTCAGAGATCGAGTCGACCAATCCAGCGCGCGGCTGAAGTTCTGGAACGGCGCGTAGAATTGCATCAAGTATCCGCTGAAGGCCGTCAACGTCCCGAGTGTCATTGCTCCGTGCAGGACGGAATACCCGCCCACAAGCCAGATGATCCATGCGCCCGCGCCCATCAGAAGACCGAGCGCGGGAAAGTAGATCGCCCACACCGCATTTGCGCTATAGCTGGCCTCGAATACTCGGCGGTTGCGGTCTTCGAAGTGCCGGTTCTCCCGCTCCTCCTGAGCAAACGCCTTGATCACCCGCATCCCCGTGAGCGCACTGTTTAGGGAGGAGTGCATCTTGCTGATCCGGTGCCAAACCAGCCGGAATCTCTGGCTGGCGATGGGTCGCAGCCAGTGCGTCAGCGCATAGATAAACGGGGCGGGCGTCAGCAGGATGAATGCCAGCCGCGCATCCATTCGGAACAGCACTACGCCCGTCAGCCCGAGTGCGAGGAAGTTCTGAACGAACCACGGAACGCCATCCATCAGGAAGTCCCAGAGGTTGTCCGCGTCGTTCGTCACACGAGCCATCACGCTTCCCGTGCTCCGCTTGTCGTAATAACCCAGCGAGAGGCGGTTGAAGTGGTGGAAAAGCTCGATGCGGATATCCATCAGCGTCCGCGCGCCGATCCATGATGCCAACCGGCGCTGCCCGTACTGGAGTGCGGAAGCAATAACTCGAGTCAGTCCCAGTAATAGCACAAACAAGACGATCAACCGCATTGCTTGATCGGGCGTACTACGACCCGCAACCGAAGACTGAATTGCATCGACGATCCGCCCGCCCACGTAGGGAGCAACCAGATCGGTGAGCGTCACCCCAAGGAGCACGAGAAGCCCTCCTGCCACCTGGACCTTATACGGCTTCAAGAACCGAAACAGCCGGAACAGCACCGCCCGCTTGTTCATGCAGGCCGGGCACGAATCGCTATCCTCCGGCAGAACGCGGCCACAGCGCGGGCACCGAAGCTGGGTCTCCTTATCTATGTCAACCGGCGGCTCCTCGCCTTTCGCAAGAGCATTGATCCGCCGGGCAATCCTGCTCGCATCACTAGCTGCTGCCTGCGAATAGCGTACGAGAGGAATAGTCTCATCCGCTGTCCGAACCTGGAGACGGCCATTGCCGACGTACATCTCAGCACGAGCATCCGAGATAGATGTTAGAGGTAGCGCCTGGCGGAGATCGGCCTTGCCCCCACCGTTGCGCGCGAATACATAGAGCGAATCTTTATGTGCAACGACCCACTCCGTGCCAAACCGTCCGTATGAGTCGAGATCCGTTTCGAACATGATCGGGCGGTTATCATCCAGTGCTGCAACATCGCCGCCGATCTCACGCGATTGTTCTGCCTTCGCATCGGCCGTAGAACGCCAATTACCCGATCCAAATGCGGGATCGAGTTCTTTCAGTGCAAGTGCGACTTCTGCCGGAATCGTCTCCAAAAGCGCCATCGCGAACCTATCTCCGTCCCATGAATACAGTCGTACCCTCTGGCGAAGTATAGCCGAATCAATGAATACGCGCAACAACCGACCGTGAATTTGGCTTGATGTATAGAATCAACACGACCGGATTCAGAACTCGGTAAGAGTTAAAGAGGGCAATTCTATTTTGGCGCGACCTAAAGAGGGCAATTCTACTTGACAACGCGCAGATACTGGAGTATATTAGCGGTAATGATGCGGGGTGGAGCAGTCCGGTAGCTCGTCGGGCTCATAACCCGAAGGTCACAGGTTCGAGTCCTGTCCCCGCTCCCACTCTGGCCGCTCGGTCCCACGGACCGGGCGGCTTTTGTCACTGCCCCGGAAACCATTGTATACATCCTGACCATCGCGCAGCTAATCGTGCGCGAACTCAGATGGAAAATGGCAGTGACAATTCCAGGGGATTTCTTATGGCATTCTCGCCTCTATACGGGGAAATCGGGCGAACCCACATGATTCAACTGAAGGAGTTTTTCTACCAATAAGAGAGCGTCTTCTAACGTAGCAGATGCCGGCATGTCGATCCGGCACGTACGGGTCCGCACCGGGTGCAGCATGGTTACACGTTGGGTTCAACGCGTTTAGGCCAATCGCGGAGGATAGTAGTGGAAAACCATCGCGGCCGCGCTGCCATCTGCGCTCGATATGACGGCGCCTGCCGATAGCCCGCTGTTGACTACGGAGCGCGAACTCGTTGGCTTCCGTATCATTAGCCAAGGGCGTAGTCGATGGCTTGCTCCAGGGTCATCGCCCTGCCCTCCTTCCACGCGGAAGCGAATGCTTCTACCTCAAGCATCTCTCGCGCCCTGTCTATGTTGCGCCGGTATTCCTCTTGCTCGTTGGGCGGCAGTGGAGCGCCGATAGCTTCACGCAGCGCTTCGGCCGCGCCAAATAGTCTCGGGGCCTGCATTCGGGCCTCAGAATCGGTAGG
>JBGPOG010000592.1:0-2773 GCA_041487935.1 Chthonomonadia bacterium
AAGCCCATGGACAAGCGCATCTTCGGTATTGAAACCGAGTTCGGCTGTTTAGTGAAGGACCCCGCGGCGGGCACTGCCGAGGAGGTGGTTGAGGCCGTCAAGGACTACGCCTTCTACGAAAAGCGGCTCGGCGTCATCGACCTTCACGCGCGCGACTATGCATTCGAGCCCGCTCGCGCCGGCGGGTTTCTGCGCAACGGCGGCCGGCTCTACATCGACGCCGTCGGTAGCCACGAAGAGTACGCTACTCCCGAATGTACAGACCTCGATGACATCATCGTTCACGATCGCGCCGGTCGAGCCATCCTCCAGTCGATCCTGGACGACCTCGACTTATCTGATTCTGTAAGCTTCCACAATAACGCCATCGACCACTTTGGGGGCCACACATTCGGCTGCCACGAGAACTACCTCGTGCAGATTGAAGACCGCTTTTTCACCGATGCACTGAGCTCTCTGCTGCCGTTCCTGGTCACCCGCCAGATATTCGCCGGCATCGGGCGCGTCGGCGGACATCGGCTTGCAAGGCCCAGCAGCAAGTCCAACATTATGACCTTGGGCGAGCACGAAGTGGATTACGTCTGGGTGAGCAACTTCTACGGCGTGGAGATCGATCCTACGGTCGATTTTCAGCTCTCCCAACGCGCGGACCACATCGTTAAGACCATCTCCTCACGCGTACGTTTCAACCGCGCCATCATCAACCCGAAATGGGACAGCTACTACAGCTACTCGAACCTGCATCGACTTCACGTCCTGTTCGGCGAGAGCAACATGAGCGAGTACGCCCTCTTCCTCAAGGTAGGGACGACCTGCGTAGTGCTCGACCTTATCGAGGAGGGCTGCGTGCCACAGGACGTCGAAGTTCTGGACCCGCTAGAGACGCTGCGGTCCGTCTCTCGCGATCCAAAGATGCGCTGGATGGTCCGTCTGCGAAACGGGAAGACCATACCGGCAATCGACCTTCAGCGCCGTTATTTGGCGGCAGCAAAGCAGCATTTGCGCCGGCGTGACGCGCAGACGGATCGGGTGATCAAGGAGTGGGAGCTCACGCTAAACGACCTCGAGCGGGATCCCATGTCGACGTCCGATCGTCTGGACTGGTCGGCAAAGAAAATGCTCTATCAGCAGTACATCCACCATGAGGGCATTACGTGGCAGGACGACGTCCTCCAGAGCCTGGATTTGGAATACCACAACGTCAACCCGGCCGCCAGTCTCCACGTCGGGCTCGAGGAAGCCGGGTTGATGCGGCGCCTCACGAAGAGCGAGCGCGTGGAAGAAGCAATGGTCGAGCCGCCGGAAAACACGCGCGCATTTGGCCGCGGCCAGATCATCAACCACCTTCTAGCCCACGTCGGGACAAGATACGTGATCGACTGGGACGCCATCTACATCGAGCGCAATCGCCAACTCGATCTCAAGAATCCGTTTCACACTTACGAGAAAGAAGCGTTCAAATTTACACGTAATTTATAGCACTGTAAACGGGGAGGTGGTTGCAAATCTCCTTTCGATCGCCTATTCCGTCGTCCTGAACGGAGTGAAGGATCTGCTTCTTGAGCATAACAGACTGTAATGTGCGAGTCAAGAGCGGATCCTTCGTTTCACTCTGGATGACGGGACCGTTTGCCTCGACGAGTTTTGCAATTACCCACCGTTCTAAGAGCATGGCCGGAAACAGGGTAATTCCAGCGCGATAGAATGACGGTTTGGTCTGCGGGTGCGCGCGCGGTTCATTATGCCGGCGAACGCCGTAGTGAGCCGGAATCGCTGTCCGATCCGCCCTAGCAACGCGCGGCCGTAGGGCCGCTTCAATCCCGTTGCAAGCCGCTGGACCACGCTCCGGAGCACGTTTGCGGCACCGATGGGAGATGGGCCTGCATCCCCGGCCTCTTGCGCCTCCCGCCAGTTCCACGTTCGGCGCAGGTTTGCGATGGTGGCTGCCATCATCAGTTGAAAGCGGCCCTACGGCCGCCCGTTGCTAGGGCGTCTCCTCCACCGAAATACTTCCGCCTGCTCCACAAGTTCCAGTCCGCACGGATCGCCCGCGTCGCCTGGGAGAACGTCTGCCGCAACGATGATCAGGCTCTGCGGGCCTGCGGCGATGGACGCCTTGCGGCCGCAGAAGCGGTGGCTTGCGCTCTTTGTACCGTGCCGCTGCTCAGGGTCCGTTGCCGAAGGGATGCGCCCGCCGGCCGTGCACTGTTTGATCTTTGCTGTGATACTTGCCGCCGATCCGTCCGGCGATTCCTGGACCTGAATGTCGTGCATCATGCGGGCAGAGAGCAGTGCGGCGGCATGGACTGCCTCCGGCCTCGGCCAGGGCCAGTACGCGCCGGGCGTCTACGGCCAGTTCGGTGAGCAACCGGCCTCGCGCCTCTTCGTCCGACTTGCTTTTCCTTCACATTGTAAGGCTGATATGGAGACACTACACTAGGGATACGTTTGCCGAACAGATGTCCGCATTTTTCAGGATCGCCCGAGCTTTCCGTCTGATGCCTGTCTTCAGGATGATTATGGCCCTGCGGTGCCGGTTTTATCCAAGTTGGGTACATGCACATATGGGGGAGCGGGGAATTCAGTAAACAATAGATTTTACGAATCGCGCGTTTCAATCCTCACCCCTCCGGGTCTAATCGTGACTCGGTATGGTTAGATAGTATCGCGATTATCACAAGGTTGTATCATTTCCCGCAGGTTATGCGTGCTGCTTTGCCCAATCTGCTCCTGAAAGGGAGGATAGGATGGCAGAGGAATGGGCTTTGAGAGA
>JBGPOG010000593.1:0-2752 GCA_041487935.1 Chthonomonadia bacterium
AAGTGCCAGATCCTTGTGCCTGTTCCGATCCGGCATGGTTCATCGACATATGAAGACTCATGGACGAAGAATTCAAGCTCCTGCCGCATGTCTATGTCCGATGATGTGCGAGTCGGCGGATCAGTCATGAATGACAAGCTCGCCGGATTTGTCGCGGACGCGAACGACGCCGACTGCTGCCCGGCACATCGAGATCTGCCGGTTCGCCTGCTCCAGAATTCTAACCACTCGCAATCCGTCTCTTCCGTCACTGCGCAGCGGTTTATCGTTCCGGATAGCCTCCGCAAAATGGCGTATCTCACGAGGAAGTGGTGTCTCATTCGAAATCGGCACTGGTTTGCCCGCGCCTGAATGAACGGAAACAGAGCCAATTCCCTGATGATGCCGCGCCCATTTGTCATGGAAGCAGAGCTTATCGGTCGTGGCCATGTCATCGAAAACGAGCATTCCGCGCGAGCCGACGACGACCATTTTCCGTTCCTTATGGACGTCGAGCCAGGAAACATGGATATTTGCCGCCCGCCCGCTCGGAAAATGGAGCGTGGCCCAAGCGGTATCTTCAATCCCGGGCTGCAAGGCACAGATACCGTTGGAAGTAATCCTACCGGGCGCTTCATCGAAGATAAAACATATGACCGAGATGTCGTGTGGGGCGAGCGACCACCAGGCGTTTTCCGTGGATCGTACGACGCCCAGATTAAGCCGGCGGTTATACATAAACAGCAATTCGCCGATCGTGCCGGATGCGATTTGCCGCTTCATTTCTTCGACGGCCGGATGATATTCCAGGAGATGTCCGGCCATCAGCTTCAGACCGGTCCTCTCGGCGAGGCCTACGAGCTTCTCCGCTTCCTCTGAGCAAAGGGTCATCGGCTTTTCTACAAAGACGTGTTTGCCGGCGCGCAGCGCGTTCCAGGCCATGGAGAAATGGACGGGAGCGGGAGTGGCGATCGCCACGGCATCGATCGCAGGATCTTCCAGTAGCTCTTCGAAACGGCCCGTCGCCAGCGGGGCGCGATAGCGGGCGTGACTCTCGGCGAGACGAACAGGATCTTGGTCACAAATCCATTTCAGGGAGAATGCAGGTTCGTCTGCAAAACTCCGCAATACGTTCCTTCCCCAGCCACCGAGTCCGGCAACACCCACACGAATCCGTTCTATCACGATTACTCCCAAACAAATATCGCGCCCTACGACCACGCGTGATTTCGATTTGTTCCTAAATAGGCTTTCGCCAAAAAGCTGTGCATGAAAAACTAATGACGTATGAATGCGGGCCGTAAAAGGCCCGGCGCGTCCATCCTGACTTTGCGAGCGCTTCCTGTATCCCGGAATAGTGCGGGCGCTCGGAGTTATCGAAAAGAATGTATCCGCCCGGTTTAACTTTGGCCATCGCGTGTTTCGCGCAAGACGGCCGTGCTCGGCCGTCTACTACAACCAGATCGAACGATCCGTCGTCAAATCCGTCGATCGCTTTGGCATATTCGGTAAAGTCGCTGTTCTCGAAGCCTTCGAACAAGCTCGCATAGTCTTCGGGATTGGCCGGATCTGCGCGCTTGCTAGTGTCCATCGGTCGAGGCCCGACGTACCGAACGTCGCAATTATCCAATCCGCGCTCATTGAGTGATTGGCAAACGCGTTCATACCAGTCGCTATCGTGTTCAATGGAATGGATTTCGGCGACTCGCTTCGCGTAGAACGCCGTCGAACCGCCCGAGCCGTATTCGAAAACGCGCATGCCGCTCTTTAGGTGGGATTCAAGAAATCTGATTGCAGCGAATGCGAGCCAGGGTTGCGCATCATTCAGGGCGCTGCCGCCGCCAAAGGCCAACTTATTCCAGGCAGAATAGTATGGCACGATGTTGCCTAATGTGAAATCTCCAGGACGGCTTCGGAGCAGAATGAGTATTTCGCGCAAATATCGGTATTGAGGGCGCACAAACCCCAGGGCAGATCCTAGCCGCCGCCGAAAACTCATCGACTGCAACCCTTTCACGAAGACGCAGTTTAGATAACGTCGGCGAACTTCCGTTCCATCTTCTTGAAGGCAAACGCCCCGCTGATGAACAAAACCACCGCGACAACTGCCGCATAGGCAACGTATCCCCATGCAACCTCGCCTTTTGGTAAAATCGACCAACGAAAAGCCGCGAGGAGGCCGGATATCGGATTCAGATAAAAGTAGGCTCGCATCGATTCCGGTACCGAGCTTACGCTGTAAGCAACCGGACTGGCATACAGAAGGAACTGGCTGACGACCGGCAGTACGTGCTGAACGTCCCGGTACGTCACCATTAGAGCGGACGCATACAGGCCGATTCCCAACGCAAGCATAAGCAGCAGCAGCGACCAGACCGGGAGCAATAGAATTTCAATGCCTGGCGAAACGGACTTTGTCACCATCAACACGGCCAGCATCACTAAAGCCACCAGAAAGTCGATGATCACGGAATAGACGGTCGATAGCGGCAGAATCAACCGGGGAAAGTAGACTTTCGAAACCAGATGCGCGCTGCCGACCAGGCAGCCGCTGGACCGCGTAATCGCCCCTGAGAAGAGATTCCAGCCCAACATCCCGGCGAAGCTGAATAAGAAATAGTCGTTGCCGTCGCTCTTGAGCTTAGCCACACGGCCGAAGACGAAAGAGAATAGACCCGCCGCGACGAGCGGCTGCAGCACCACCCAGATCGCCCCGAGAGCCGTCTGCCGGTAACGCAGCTTGATATCGCGCGCGGCAAGCGTTACCAGGAGG
>JBGPOG010000594.1:0-2749 GCA_041487935.1 Chthonomonadia bacterium
TTCAAAGAGCGGCACGGCGTCAACCTGGGATTCATGTCCTTCTTTACCAAAGCTGCAATCGCCGCGCTGAAGGCGTATCCACACCTCAATGCCGAAATTCAAGGCGACGAGATTGTGCTCAAGAAATACTACGACATCGGGATCGCAGTCAGCACGGAAGAGGGGCTGGTCGTTCCGGTCGTTCGCGATACTGATAAGAAGACGTTTGCCGAAATCGAAAAGGAGATTTTAGATCTGGCTACACGGGCGCGGGAAGGAAAACTGACTTTACCGGAGCTTCAGGGCGGAACGTTTACGGTGACCAATGGCGGCATCTTCGGCTCGCTCATGTCGACGCCGATTCTGAATACTCCGCAGGTAGGGATTCTCGGAATGCACAAGATCCAGGAACGACCGGTTGCCTTAGCCGGACAGATCGTCATCCGCCCGATGATGTACGTCGCCCTCAGCTACGACCACCGCATCGTAGACGGCGCGGAGGCCGTGCGGTTTCTGATAACCGTCAAGGAGATGGTGGAGGATCCTACGGGGCTGCTGGTGGAGGGGTGAGTGACTTGGCGTCACCCATTCCGTCCATTAGTACGATTCGCAAATTCGTTGGCCTCTCACTCGTCCAGCGGCCGGAAGAAGCTGCTGAGAATCCAACCCGCAAACGAGCAGCAAACACCGACAAAGCTTGCGCCGGGAATAAAGCCGAACTGTGGGATGAGGTTAAAGGAATCCGCCGCGGATTCGAACGCGACCGCAAGCACGAGCCTCATCACGATATGGACTCCGAGCACGCTGAGGATGGCTGTATTCCATTCTTGCTTGATCGTCCCAACGATCAGGTACGCCACCAGTCCCGGCAGCGGACCCACGAGCCAGCAGACCAGCAGCACCACCGAACAATCCAAGAACGCTTCGTCGTAGGATGGAATCGAGCGCGTGGCGCCCTGAACCAGGCCG
This sequence comes from Chthonomonadia bacterium, assembly GCA_041487935.1. Classification (GTDB taxonomy): domain Bacteria; phylum Armatimonadota; class Chthonomonadetes; order Chthonomonadales; family CAJBBX01; genus JBGPOG01. The sequence goes on from JBGPOG010000594.1 coordinate 949, forward strand.
AAGATGAACATATCGGCGAGGGCGATCCATATCATCGCATCCGGCGCAAAATGGATGATAAGGATGGAAATGGCAAGGATCGGCATCGAAATGGCGAGGAACTTCTCCCATCGCTCACCGATCGACGCCGATCCGGAGATCAGGGATTGCTGTACGAACCCCGCGGTGACAGCGGTTGCGGGCAATCCCGCCGCAGCCGGGGTAAAACGACCTGTTGCGCTTCGAGCCATTGGCAGAGGAGGCGCCATCCCGCCTGGCGGCAGATAGTTGGCGGCGGCTCCGCCTGGCGGCAGGTAATTTGCTGCGGGCGCAATGGCAGGCTCATCAACTTCGTAGACCTCTCCCGTCAACGACATCCGGACCTGCCTCGTTTTGTCCGTTTCCGACTGGGCCGGCGGAGCAAACGGCGAGCCGCCCACAGGCTGCGTTAAGTAATTCGCAACGGGCTGAGGCTGTGCACAAGCTCCGGCCGGAGGGGGCATCGGCACACCGCTGACTACGGCATGTCCAGGCAACGGACTGCCCGGAATCGGCTGGCCTGATATAGAACCGACGGCCAACGGCTGTTCGTACGGTCCTACAGGTTGGGACGCCTGCAACGGCGGTGCAACGGGATTGTAGGCGGCTGGGTTTGCGGTCGCCGGTTGTACCGGGTGAGGGTAGGCAGGAACCGGCTGCGTTTGCTGGATTGCCGGCTGAGGCGGCCGCGCGGGCGCGCTCGGCGACAGGTCGAATTCGCCCGCGATCGAAGGCGGCGGCGCACTCTTGGGAACCACAATTGGAACCATAGGATTATAGACGCCCTTGCTCGCGGTCGATGGCGTATTTGGTGCGGCGACGACAACCCCTATAGGTGGTTGAATCGGCTCCCCTGCAGAAGGAGCAGGGTCTAACCGCACGAAACACCACTGGCAGAAGTCCGCGGACCGAGTTTCTTTCTTGCATCCGGGGCAGATCATCATTGGCCCTCCTGATGGAATTCCAGGCTCTTAACGATTCTCTTGAACACTGGCTCGACTTGCCCTTGAAGCTCCTTCGGGAAGTTGTAGACGAGGCCGATGCCGCGGTCGCTGTGCAGCGCCGTAAACCGGGCTCCCGACATCTCCCTCTTGCCGAACATGGTGCTTCGTGTGTAGGTAAAATCGGTCTCGATCGCCTCGAGGCCGCCAATAGTGAGCTTCGTCGTAATTCCTTCCTGGTAATCAGGAAAGTTCTTGCTCATCTTCTCGCCTTTCATGTCGTGGAGCTGCTCCAGCGGCGACTTCCTCTTCTCCTCGGCGGACGATTCCGAGCCGCCCGTTCCGGTGATGCTGCCGAAATTCGACGCCATGTTGTTGCCTGCGCGCGCGAAGTCGGCCATTATCGAGCCTTGCAGATCGGAATTGATGTGGAAGTTGACGTTTCGGGCCGGCTCGATCCACGCCTCAGTCTGGACGGCGTGCATCGACATACTGTGCGGCTTCCAGTTGGCGGGATGTTTGAAGACGATCGTTTTGTCGTCCGTGCTATAGGTCACCATTTCCGCGGGCGCCGGTATTGCCAGGGGCGCTCTCGCGAAGATTACAACCATCGCAATAATTGCAATCAATGAAGGAACCCAAACTGCCCGGTACACAATTTGTTTGCCCATGCGGAATGCCCCTTTCAACCCGTATTCTTCATGAAAGTGACCTTGACGTCATTCCGAGCGCCTTACCGCGCATTGCGCGGGGTTGAGCGTAAGAAACTGTCACAGCCTCCGTCATCCCGTAGGGATCTGTTTTTGAATTTGCAAATCGACATTCGTACACTAAACGGTGAA
>JBGPOG010000595.1:0-2749 GCA_041487935.1 Chthonomonadia bacterium
CACGGCTACATTCCTAATTCTGTCGTAGCAGAGAATTGGACTTAGCGTCCCGGCCGCGACGCCTTCACCCGATCCCCCACCATCCACCCAACCACAAATCCCGCGAACAGCAAATTCCCTCCGCTGACGAAAACCCAGAGGCCGGCGATGTGCAGGACTAGCGCGAACAGGCAAGCCAGGCCGAAGCAGATACCGAAGGACGTGAGGACCGAACGGGAAAGGTTGTTTCGGATGAAGCCTATGGCAAGATACACCGCAATGGCCGCGTAGAACGAGAGCACGGCAAATCCGAAAAGCACTGCGCCGAGCGGAACGACGCTGCCCCTGCCGGCCCCTAGCTCGGTGCGTGAAGGACCAATGCGATCGTTGTACGCCAATAGAAAGCCACTCGTCAGACCGGCCGCTGCCAGGGAGAGGATGAGCAGAGGATCCCAGTCGAGGATGTTAACGCTCGGCGCCAGGCTCGCCGGGTTCAATCCGATCAATACGATGATGCAGCCGATCAACGCGAAGCCGAAGCCCGTTACGACCTCTCGCGTTCCAGGAGATCTATGGGTCGTGCCCCCCCGGGTTGCGCGAGGTCTGTGACGGCTGGCCTCGGCGGCGTGGCCCGCCATGGTCGCGCCGGATTTCTGGCCGGTCAGCTTGTCGAACTTCTTCCGAACGCTCAGGCGCATGGGATCTAGCTGCAGGGCGTAGCTGTACATGGCAACGGCCTCGTCGGTTCGGCGGCGGGCGAGATGGATGTCGCCGAGCACCTCGTAAGCCCCGGGGACCCGCCGATTATAACGGAGCGCCTGCCGGCAGAGGTCTTCGGCTTCACGGAAACGCATGCGCCTGCAGGCCTGTTCCGCCTGTGCAATGAGCGAATCGACAGGCGAGGGGGCGGGGCGTTGGGTTGTTGGCTTGTTGGGTTGTTGGGTATTGGGTACAGGGCGTTGCGTGCTGGGCCGCCGAGTTGTTTCTTCTGTAGGCCCATGTGTATCCGGTTCTCCCCGTCTCCCCCTCTCCCCCTCTCCCTCTCTCCTACCCTGCGAACCGGCCGGCTTCTTCAGGTCTGCCAGCTTCAGCTCGGAATCGTAAACTTTGCGGCGCTGCGGATCGGAGAGGACGCGGTAGGCTTCGTTAATCTGGCGGAACTTCTGTTCGGCATCTGCATTCTTGGCGACGTCCGGATGGTAGCGGCGCGCGAGCTCGCGGTAGCGCTTCTTGATTTCCGAATCGGGCGCGGCTCGGCCTAGACCGAGGATCTCATAATGGGTTGGAACGTCGGGTTTCATCGATCGATCGTTTCCCCAGATTTCATTCGCCCCCGGCGCCATTCACGGCTGCGCCGATGTTTGCACCCATTCCCGAGTAGAACTTGATCACCGCGTACCCGATGAAGACGGCAACAATCAATCCCACGGCCGCTGCGAAGATGTGGGAATTTATGTGGGCCTTGGACTCGGCTTCTCCCTCCAGATACTCGGCGACCTTTTGCATCATTTGGTCGACGTTTCCGGTCTGCTCGCCGGTATGGAGCATGTCCAGGACGATGCTCGGAAAGACGCCGGTTTCTCGAAATGCCTGGGAGATGATAGCGCCGCGCTCGACGCTGTGGATTGCCCTACCCGTCGCTTTTGCGATGATGCGGCTGCCGCTGGCGTTGCCTCCGACGCGGATAGCGGTATTAAGGGGCAGGCCCGCTTCGTACATCGCCCCGAAAGCGCGGCCGAATTTTGCGAGCGCAAATTTACGAGCCACCGATCCGAGACCGGGCAGCCGGAATTTGAATTGCTCGTAGGATTCACGGATCGAGCCCGACTGAAAGAGCGATATCCGGCAAAACGCGACGATACCGAAAATGATCAGGCCGAGGATTACGAAGGGAACCAGCGTGTCGTTGAGGTAGTCGATGCCTTCGTATTTCAACTTGCCCATCGCGCCGACAATCAGCTTCGAGAAGGCCGGCATCGCATCGACGAAAAAGCGTATTCCCAGAATGAACCAGGCGGCGATAACCACGATCTTCGGGTAGATGGTCAGCCGGCTGATAAGCTGCCGAAGCGCAATCTCTTTTTCAAGATATTCGGCGATGCGCAGCAGCATCCGGTCCAGCATCCCGCCGTGCTCCGCGGCTCGTATCATTTCGATCTGGAGCTCGTTGAAGACCCACGGGTACGATTGGAAGACTTCAGACAGGCGTCCGCCCCGCTGAACCTGCTCCTGGCTTTCGCGAATGATTTCAGCCAACTTGGGGCTCTTGGTTTGGTTTTCGAGAGTAACCAGAGATTGATAGAGCGGGATGCCGGCGTCGATCATCGTGGCGAACTGGCGGTAGAACAGCGCCAACTCCTTTAGCTTGACCCCGGATACGACCGGATAGATAAACGCCTCTGCGAATTTCTGAGCCAGATTGACGCGACGCCGAACGACTTGAAGCGCGCGGACTTTCTCAGGGAAGTAGCCCAATTCGCGGACCTTCCCCGCCGCGAGCGCGGAGTTGTCGGCGTAGATGGTGCCCTCGACGATGCGTCCGGTGCGGTCTTTGGCGATGTATGTGAATTCGGGCATTCTGATCCCTGACTCCCACGCGGAATTGACGTTACGCAGCGACCGAAATAGAGGATACGCGTGCCTTGGGCTCTGGCACAGGGTCGCCATCAGCCTTTAGCCCCTGGATATGGAACGGAATTGCCTCACGAATCAATCGTTCGGTTTCTTCGTAGGTTTCGCCGACGGCAAAGCAACCGGGCAGATCGGGAAC
>JBGPOG010000596.1:0-2734 GCA_041487935.1 Chthonomonadia bacterium
ATTCCGTCATCCCGAACCGTCAGCAATTCCGTCATCCCGAACCGTCAGCAATTCCGTCATCCCGAACCGTCGTTGTGAGGGACCTGCTTTTGACGTTTGCCCTTAGGAACCGCCTTTGTGAATCTGGCCGGACGGCCACCCGTATGGATGTTTCTTGCTTCGCATTGTAAGGACGAGCCGGAGACACTACACTAGGTATGTCCTGATCTAATCAGCCCCCATTTTGCAGCCGCAACATGAACTTTTCATGAAGTCCGATATAATTCTATTCGAGCATCTGCTCATGATCGCCATGATAACTGAAGATCCTATGCCCTGGATTGCACGATGAAGCTCTTGCTAATCGAAGATGACATCCCGAATGCCGCCATCATCAAGCGCTGCCTGGAAGAAGAGAGCTACCGGGTGGATGTGGCGCGGGACGGACTCAGCGGGCTGAGATTGGCTCAGGAATCGTCTTATGGGGTGATAATTCTCGACCTGATGCTTCCGGGATTGGACGGCTGGAGCGTGTGCGAGCAGCTTCGTCAGGAGCGCATCCTCACGCCGGTGCTGATCCTTACCGCTCGCGGCGCCATTCCGGACAGGGTGCGCGGCCTGGAGATAGGGGCCGACGACTACCTGCCCAAGCCGTTCGACTTTACGGAGTTGCTGGCGCGTATTCGCGCATTGGAACGGCGGGACAAGGTTCATAAGGGGCGCCATATCAAAATCGCTCACCTGGAAATCGATACGGGCGAGCGGCGAGTAACGTGCGATGGTTCGGAGGTTCAATTGGCCCGTCAGGAATACGATCTTCTCGAAGCGCTCGCGCTCAATGAAGGCCGAGTCCTGACGCGCGACGCCATCCTAAGCCGAATCTGGCGTAACGAAGACAGCTATTCGAACAGCGTTGACGTTCACATCGGCATACTCAGAAAGAAGATCGACGCGAATCGGCCGGTCAAGTTGATCCAAACGGTTCGCGGCATCGGTTACGTCATCAGGCGGCCGGAGCCGGTTGAGAACGGCGCCAAGGCGACTGCAAACTCATGAAAATGAGCGGCAACACTTCCGTTAGAACGCGATTGACCGTGTGGAACATGGCCGTGCTGGCTGTGGTCCTGGCAGCTTTCGCCGGGCTCGTGCACTTCAGCGTTCGCACAGTGCTGCTCGCTTCGGTCGACCGTGATCTGCTTCGCGAGGCCGGCAGTAGGATGTTCATCCGGAAGTTTCCGGCCGGACCTACTGAACGAACTGAACGAGTGGAATTGGAACGCAACGTTTCCAAAACGGCCTTCGGGTTCAAGCAGGAAGTCAGCGGAACCCGCCAGTTCACCGTTAAACTGGACCGCGTGCCCCCAAATCTGCCCGACTTCTTGAAGTCGAGGTCGTCCGCGCGACATGAGTTTATGGTCGTTCGAATGGTCGACCTGAGCGGCCACGATCTCCCGATGTCTGCCGGCATCTCGGCATTGGCTAAGAAGAACGGCGAACTCCCTATCAGAATTAGCTCGTTCCTCGACGTGAATCTATTCGGAAAGGCATCGTCGGGACGCCAGGGATTTGCCACGGTCGTGGCTGACAACCACCCGATGCGGGTCTTCTCAAAACCTCTCGAAGAGGAAGGGCGCATAACGGGCGTGGTGCAAGTGGCATATCCGCTCGACGAGCTTAGCAACCTGTTGAGAGGTCTGGACTGGACGCTGGTCGGTCTAATCCCAGCCGCCCTCCTGGTAACCGGCATTGGCGGAACGCTGATCACGAAAAAGGCGCTGCTCCCAGTTCGCAGGATATCGCAAGCAGCGGCAAAGCTGGAAGCAACCGATCTTTCAAGCCGGCTTCCTGTCACAGGCTGGGACGAATTTGCGGAGCTCGCCTCAACCTTTAACGGCATGTTTGCACGTTTGGAATCTTCCTTTGAGCGACTGGAAGGAGCCGTCGAGGATCAGCGCCGCTTCACGGCGGACGCTTCTCACGAGCTTCGGACGCCTCTCACCACCATCAAAGCCAACGTGAGCTGGGCCCTTAGGAAAAACCGGCCTGAACGGGAATATCGCGAAGCGCTCGAGGCCGCCGACGAAGCGGCCGACCGCATGAACCGGATCGTGGAAGACCTGTTGACGCTTGTGCGTTTGGACTGCGGCCGTCTGGATTTGGAACTAGATAGCGTCTCGGTAAACGACCTGCTTGCCCGAACGGCAGGTATCGCATCTGTTCGCCCGGGCGACGAAAAGACATCATCGGCAAAGGTAATCGTCCAACTGGCTGACCCCAATCTTTGCGTCCACGGAGATAGCCATCACTTGACGCGGCTCCTGGGAAACCTGATTGAGAATGCCTTGCGGCATACGCTGCCATCCGGCAGTGTCCGGTTGTCGGCCTGCGAACGCGGCCCGGAGGTCCGGATAAGGGTGCAAGACAACGGAGAAGGGATCGCGCCGGAGCACGTGGATCGGGTATGTGAACGGTTCTATCGAGTCGACCCGTCTCGAAACCGGAGCGGCGGGGGCGTGGGCCTCGGCCTGGCAATCTGCAAGAGCATCGCCGAGGCGCACGGAGGAAGATTGGAAATCAAGAGCGGCCTCGGAAGCGGTACAATGATTTCCGTAACGCTTCCAAAATCCGGCCCTCCCGGTCCAACCAGTGTACTGACTCGGTAATGTCATAATGACGAAAACCACGTGGCGCAACCGTCATTCCGAGCGCCTTACCGCGCTTTGCGCGGGGTTGTGGGTAAGAAACTGCCACAGCC
>JBGPOG010000597.1:0-2727 GCA_041487935.1 Chthonomonadia bacterium
GATCTTGGGACCAGATACTTGTGATCGTGGTCTCCCGGCTGTGGGATCACGCCAGACGTCAGAAGGAGGAACGATGCCATGGTGGCAAGAGTGATTATTCTAGTTCAGGCGCTTCTCATGCTAACCGTTACGTACAGCATCTGCATATCGCAGCCGGCACAGCAGGCGCCGACCGCGCAATCAGCTCTGGCCCAGATCAAGAGCGAACTCCAGGCCGTTCAAGACCGCCGAAAACGATCCTTTATAAGGAAGGACTTGAGAAATCTAGAAAAAGATTTCGACGGCAACTACAGGGCAGAAACGCTGGACGGTAAACCATTGGATCGTAAAGAGGCCATTTCGGACCTTCATCGATTTGTCGATTCGACTGAGTTGTTTACGAGCAGGACAGGCTTCACGGTGGAAGGCGACCCCAAAAAAATAGACGAGAATACCTTCATCGCAACAGTTCGCCAAAAATACTACGCTATCCCAAAAGATCAGGGGAATCCAGAGCCCTACTCCTTCAAAACAACTATTCGTACTGACAGCCTGGCCGATCAGACTTGGAAGAAGACCCCACAAGGTTGGAAGCTGACATTCTCAAAACAGCGCAATGTCGAAACAACTCGCCCAAAACCCCCATCCGCTGCTCGCTGAGATACCGTTGAACCGCGATTGATTGAAGACGATAGACTGAGAAACAATCCGATAGCACTACATCGAATTGACGGGCGTTCCGTTATGGCGGACCTCGAAGTGGAGATGAGGCCCGGTCGCCAGGCCCGTGCTGCCGACCCGCGCGATCGTATCCCCCTTCTTGACTTGCTGGCCCGCCGATACGAGCAGGGCCGAACAATGGCCGTAAAGGGTTGAGACTCCGCCGCCGTGGTCGATGATCACGCAGTTCCCATATCCGCGGTAGTAAGCGGCCATAATCACCTCGCCGTCGCCCGCGGCATGGATGGAAGCCCCGTATCCCGCCCCGATATCCACTCCGGTGTGCATCTTCTGCCGGTGCAGAATCGGATGGTATCGCGATCCAAATCCCGACGTTATCGGTCCCGCGGCGGGTTTGATGAACGTTCCCGTCCAGGCCTTTAACATCCGCGCGCGCCCTCTGGGCGTCTGCTGCATGGCGCGGATCTGCTGCTCGATCTCCCGCGAAGAGGCTTCCAGCTCCTCCAGGGCCTCCTGCATGCTCTCGCGGTTCTCTTGCACCTCCTGGAGCAGATCGCGCTTTTTGTCTACGTCTGCCGAGTACTCGGCTTTGGCTTCCTCTAACCCTTCCTTCAGGGTCTTCTGTTCGGCCGCTTGTTTATCCAACTCGGATTTATCCATTCCGAGCTGTTTGCGGTCCGCTTTGATCCCGTCCACAAGCTGCACGTCGCTCTCGACGATACGCTCGACGTAATACGACCGCGACACATAATCGTGGATGCTTCTGGAGCGGAGAAGTACCTGCAGATAACTGGCGTTGCCGCGCTCGTAATTCTCCCGCAGCCTCCGGGCCAGCACCATCCGGCGCCCCGCAAGCCGCTTCTCCGTCGCGTCGATCCGTGCCGTAAGCGCCTTCTGCCGCCGCGAAAGCTCCTTGAGCCGCGACTTGGTGCGGCCGAGCCTGTCTTCGGTTTTCAACAGGCGCTCTTCCACCCCGGCGATCTCGTGGGTAATCTTGCGCTCTTTTTTCTTGGTCTCGCGGATCTGTAGACGCTTCTCGTGGATTTGAGAGCGAACCGACCGTAGCTTGTGTCCCAGATCTCTGGCGGAACGCTTGGGCTTCTTGTGGTCCGGATCAGCTTGCGCGCCATCGCCGGCTCCATCGAGAGTCACACAGGCAATCGCAAGGCAGGCAAACACCGCAAATGCGAAACGTGACTTATCTAACTTTTGGCAGTTGAATGTCAAGCGCATATCGTGAAAGAAGCACTAATGGTTCTTATGAGGGCTGTGGCATTAATCTGCTTCGGTTTCAAGCGAGTCAGGGGTACTTGGCCGAAGGGCGTGTTCGTCTGAATCGCTAAATTTAATACCCGCGTAAACCTCACTCAACCGAACCTCGATGCCGATCGATTCGATCTTGACGCTGGAATCCGGACCGTGAGCAACTCTCAAAATCCACTCATCTTCGCTGCGCTCTCGCCTGTAATGCTCCACCCGCGGCTTGTTTTGCGAGACCAATAGATAATCCGTAAACGAGTCAATGGTGCTGTAATGATCGAACTTGGCCGCACGGTCGTAAGACTCGGTCGAAGGCGACAAAACCTCGATAATGACCTTTGGGTTAAGGATGGCGCGTTTCTGATTTGGGTCTAACAGTGGCTCTCCGCATACCACGCCAGCGTCAGCATAGGTATATAGCCCCGTCTCGCTCACATTAATTCGCAGGTCCGTGCCGAAGACCCGGCAAGGGCTGCCCTTCAGCAGAGAACGGAGCTCACTACCGACGTTTATTGTGATAAAACTATGATCGGGGCTCGCGCCGGCCATCGCGAATACTCGACCGCTAAAGTACTCGCTTCTCTCTTCGGCAGCTTCCTCCATCTCGAAATACTCTTCGAGCGAGACCCACTTCTGCTTAAGTTGAACCGCCATAACGTACTCCAGAGAGGTAATTGCAAAAGTCGCACTGCCGTCATGCTGAACGGAGTGAAGCATCCGCTTTTAGCCCGGCACCGAAAGATCTGTGAGATCAAAAACAGATCCCCCGGTACGGGTCCGTATGGACTTCACTCCGTTCAGGATGAC
>JBGPOG010000598.1:0-2703 GCA_041487935.1 Chthonomonadia bacterium
CAGCCAGTTTCTGGGCATTCGCCAGGCGTTTGGCGACAGCACGGAGATCGTCTTCTTCGCCAGGGTCCAGATTGGCTTCCTCGATCTCGCGATTCTGGAATTCATAAAGATCGATCAGCCGCGCCCGCTCTCGTGAGTCGGTCTCCAGGGCGGCGAGCTCCTTCTCCAACTCTCGGACATGGCGAAAGGCGGCGCCCGCGTCGCCGCGCAGCTCGCCCAGCCCGCCCCACTCATCAAGGATTTCAAGATGCCGAGGCACGGAGAGCAGAGATTGATGTTCATGCTGCCCGTGCAGATCGACAAGCCAGCTCCCGATCTCCTTCAACTGGGCGATTGGCGCCGGCCTGCCCGCAACGCGCGCGCTGGATTTGCCGTTAGCGCCGATTTCACGCGAGAGGAAAAGCAGGCCGTCTTCCAGCTCTAGGCATAACTCTTCGGCGACCGACTGCAGCTCGCTCGATCCTGAAACGTCGAAGACAGCGTCAACCGTTGCGTGCTCGGCGCCCGCTCGAACCAGCTCCGCCCCGGCGCGGCCCCCGAGGATGACGTTCAATGCTCCAAGGATGATTGACTTGCCGGCGCCCGTTTCGCCGGTCAGCACGTTAAGGCCGGGCTCGAACGCGAGGTCGAGCTTGTCGATGATGGCAAAGTTTCGAATGGAGAGGTTGCGCAGCATAAGTGACGGGATTGTGAATTTACCACACGAAGGGAGTGAGATTAATGACCCATTTGAAGTGTCACCTTAGACTGGACCAAGCTCGGAAAACTCTATTGGTTCGCGACGGGCATCCCTAATTGTTAGGATGACGACCGTTCTTCGTCCTTCGTCATATCGATTATAGATTGAGTAACTGCCTGAAACTGCCTTTCGAATATCCGGCGCCTCATCAAATCCGGCGCCTCATCAAATCCGGCGGATTGCGAGATCAGCGGGTGACGTAACAGGTACTCCATGATACGGAACGATCTTCGAAACTCACGCGGGTGCAGATTAGCCATCTCGGCCTCGGCTTTAGCGGCGATGCTGAGAATTGCCTTCATTCATCCGAGCCCGACAAGCGTTCTGCGTATTTGATCTTGAACTCGTCGAGTGTAATGTATCGACCGGCGGCATAGTCCTCTTCACCCTGCCGGATAGCCTCGAGCACTTCCGACTTTTCCTCCGGGCTCATCTCGTACAAAGTGCCGTTGACCGGCTTGTAAGCGAGCAAAGCCCCGATTGGTTCTCCTGCGCGTGAGAACTCGACCGGCTCCTCGGACTCGAACAGGTCTTCGATGATCCGGCGCGTGGCTTCGGGCAATTCTTCCAATGTGATCGTTTTTGACATACATCATCTCCGCATACACGGGTATTACGGAATTATAGCGCATTCTCGATTGTGCGGCAATCCCGTATCCATGAGACTCGTGTCCATGAGACTCGTTGACAGGCCGCGCCCGTTATACTAACATAACGGCGCTTGGCAGGAACACCCGGAACCTGGACCACACGGTGGACGCGGCGGGCCGGCAGGTCAACTACACCTTCTGCCCGTTCTGCGGCGCGCTGGAGGCAGTCTCCTGCGGCGCCTGCAACGAGATAACTCGGTGATATTCTGTCACAAAGAGGATTCGCGGTTCGTCATAACTAAAGGTAAACTGCAATGGGTTGGAACTCACGCGAGATTTCGCGCGTAAGAGGGTTCCGGCAGTCTAGTTACTCTTATCACGCGCGGTTCCACGGTCCCAATCGACACAGCCGGGAGCCGCACCACCACCTGGAGGAGAATCTCTCGTATGAAGAAGCTGGTTTTGTTCGCCGGCGCCGCTTTGGCGCTGACCACCGCGGCTTTCGCCGCTCCCAACAAGAAGGCGCCCCCGACCGAGGTCAAGTGCGCCGTAATGACCGACCACAAGGTCAACATTAAGGAAGCCACAGGCAAGAAGATGTTCGCCGACTACAAGGGCAACCGATACTTCTTCTGCTGCGGCGGCTGTCCGGCGCAGTTCAGCAAGAATCCGGCCAAGTTTGCGAAGGCCGACCACATCAAGACCCCCAAGCCGGACAAAAAGAAGGCCTAGTCAGTTCCAGCAGAATCGTAGACCACGGGCGCCCAAATGGGCGCCCGTGGTGTTTTGAGAACCTCTTGCCGATATCGTTGTCCGATGAACCATGCTTGGATACCGGCAACCGATCGATCGTTTGCGGTAGGTCGTCCCTGGTGCAATACGCCGCCTCCGGAAACTCGCGATCGTCGCTTCGGCCTCATTCGGTTTGCCTCCCACAAAGATACGCGGTATCGACCGGCGTTTCTTCGGCTCCTACTTCCGTATCACATTTTCATGCAACGCACGGCCTCCGCCCGCCGCAACCGATAGTTTGTACAGAGTTGTGTCCCTGCTCTCCAGGCGGATCGTCGTACCGGTTAATGTCTTGATGGCTGCCTTCTGTTTGGCATCGGACGCCTCAAGGAAGAAGCTGCGGGCTTCGCCCGCATTGACCCTGTACGCGTCTTTCGCGGATACGGACGCATGCTCGGCAGCGTCGGCGGAGTATGACCGGAGCAGCTTGGGCCATAGCTTGCGGAAAAGGGCCGGCTCGCCAAAGATCTCCGCCGCTACGACTTTCCCGTTCACGGCGGCGAAAACGCCCACGAGTTTCGGATCCTTATCGATTGCGGCGCCAAGAGCCTTCAGGTATGGTCCGATGCTTTTTCCGGCATC
>JBGPOG010000599.1:0-2691 GCA_041487935.1 Chthonomonadia bacterium
GATACGACTTGGATCGACTGGGAGACCGCATCCGATCTCTGGTCGGCTAAACGCAAAGCCGGAGTGCAAATTGGCGACGCAGATCTCCTCATCGCCGTCTGCGCCCTCAAAACCGGCGCTACCCTCGTCACCAATAACACGCGTCACTTCGAAGGGATGGGACTGAACTTGGAGAACTGGTCTGTGTAACTCCCGCCTGATTGTCCGTCCTGAATCCCACCATGCGACGCCTCCGGCGCATACTCTTTTCGCTCCTCGCAATCACAGCTATCGCGGCCGGCGTTGTATTCTTCGTTCCGTCCGAACCCAAAGTGACCTCAAAGGCAATGACATCCTTTGCTTTGACAATGCGGCGGCTATTACCTCCGCAGGCCCCGGGGTATTGGAATTGTAATAGAACCATGCTCGTCTGCCCCATTGGTATTTCGGAATGCAGGCCTCACAACTGTTGTCTGGCTCGGCCTCGTCCGGACCAGCCGATATGGTAGCTAACCGCTTGAGAAACCTGCAGGTAATTCGTGTGAAATCCGTCACACCCGAAAGGGATTTCACCTCGGGCGGCGAATTCATACGCGCAAGACAAATCTTCTAATCTTTCACCCATCGGATCATTCGACCCGTCGAACGGAGACTGTCATGCGAGAAATCGCCTTAAGTCACCCAAGCACTTGCGAGATCCGCGCCCTCCGCGCAGTAGCTGAGCACGGCACCGTCCGAGCCGCCGCGAGAGCCCTCTATCTCTCCCCGCATACGGTCGACGCCCATTTGGACCATCTGCGCCAAAAGACCGGCTACCATCACATCCACCAGCTAATCGTCTGGGCCGCCACGAACGACTGGTTCACAAACACCTACCAACCAGCCGAAAAATAGCCGAATCGGGCTAAGGCGTTCGCCGCAGAACTGTCCAATCGTAATCGTACAAGTTAAGGCGGTGTCGAACTGGCTACGCGCATGCGCCGCAGGCGCCGGCCAGTATGAGATCTCGAATTAGAGATTGATTCTACTGCACCGTCTACACAAGCAGAAAGCGAAAAAGTCAAATGAACGTCCCAAACATCGATCGACTATTGTGCTTCGCCAAGGATGGCGAGCAGGTTATGGGGCTGGATACGCTACAGGGCAAATACGGGTTTGAGCCGGATGGAACAAACTTCTATTACGGGATCAACAGCGCCAACCGCGACCGATTCCAAATCGATGGAAATGCGCTTAGCGCCGACTTTCATCAACCGTTTTTCGACAATGTCTTGGCATCTCTCGATTCAAGCGCAGCGCCGGATAAGACGGTCGTATTGGGACTGGAGCCGCTCGAGCCTAGCTCCCCCTTCGTATTTGCCAATCAAAGTGGCGACCTGTTGCGCGCCCTGGCTACCGAGCTTGCTGAATACCAAAATCAAGCACGACAGAACGGAAAAGCACTAAACGTCGTGATCCGATACGCCTCCGAGATGAACGTCGATCCTCGTGAAGGCAATCCATATGCCGGAGATCCCGAAGGGTATAAAGCGGGCTTCCAATTCGCGAAAACAGTCTTCCAGGGGATCGCGAGAGACCTTCTGTTTTCGTTTTCCCCGGCAATCCGCGCTGACCTGGACGAAGCCGATCTCTCCAGTTATTGGCCCGGAACAGACTTCGTCGACATCGTGGGCGGAACGTGGTACATCGGCTCGGAACATCAGTCTCAGGCCGCTGCGTCATTCATGCAGCGGTATTTCTTGCATCGCGTCGCAACAGGGAAGCCTTGTGGAATCGACGAGCTCGGCGGGTGCAGCGACGATCCCAACAACCGTCAGAACGACCAGTTTATCCGGCGCATGTTGGAGGAACTTGCATCCCTTCAGAATCAGGCCGTCGGCTTCCGATATGTGACCGTATTCTTGGAAGGCAAATGGGGAGAGGATGCCACTCTGGCATTTTTACGATAGGTGAAATGAGGATTTGTTTCTTGTCGCCGCCCCGTGGTAAGCACACGGGGCGATGCGGCTCTAACGCATGTGTAAGCGTTTTTTTGCACAAACAATGATGTTACTTTCCCCTCCCTCTCAAATCGTAGCAAATCAACCTCGCCTCGCTTCCATCCACCCCACGGGTGTTCTGGCATACGTAAAGCAGCCCTTTGCTCAGCGCGGGCGTTCCCCAGGTCTCTCGAGCGAGGAACAGCTTCGTGCGGTCAAGCTCTTTGTACCCGTTGGGGTTCAGGTCGAGCCAGACCAGGTGCCCGTATTCCGTAAGCATCAGGCAGCGGCCGTCGACTAAAATGAACGACGCTAACCCCTGGTTCAGCTTGATCTTGCGTTGTCCCGCATCGTCCTTTATCGCTTCTTCCCATTCCGGCTCCGAGCGCCACATCTCCTTGCCGGTCTTGAACTCGATGCATACGATCGGGGCATTTTGCGGGCCGTGGCCGTCGATGCCATAGAGGTAGCCGGCCTTGAGGATGGCCGTCATGAAGTGCGTTCCGAGGTTGTGGTTGCTCCAGGCTTGCTTGCAGGTTCCGTCGGGAAGCACATCCAGCAGTGTCGCTCCCGCGCCATAGCACTCGGATATAAAGACCTGATTGCCCGCCACCAGCGGCGCGGACGCGTTTACGGATTCGAACCGTTTCGACCGCCAGGGGAAGCTGAAGTCGACCTTGCCGCCTGCCGGATCGATGCAAAGAAGCCCGCCGGTGGCGGGCCGGCTCTGGCC
>JBGPOG010000600.1:0-2690 GCA_041487935.1 Chthonomonadia bacterium
TATGTACAGGGTTTGTTTCACTGTTAATAACTTTGGGGTGTTATGGGGCGGGCGTGGCTCCTGCCGTGCCTTTTTCAATTCGCGCTGTGATTGGAATGGGCGGCGGGGCAGGCCCCTCGCCCTCCCAGTCCAGCCAAACGACTCCCATCGTTCGTGACAGTTACGTGTCCAAAACTCTCTTAAAGATAATCCTTCAATCGGGAGATTCTTCCGATCCGTCTAATGATCGCGCCCGGACGCGCTCCGGTTACCCTTCCACCGTCCAAAACGACCTTACCATTGACGATTACGTGCGTGATTCCGATCGGCTTCGCGGCCGGAATCGCGACTGTAGCAGCATCTCCGACCGCGTTCGCGTCGAAAATGACCATGTCGGCAGCCATTCCCGCCTTCAGCTCGCCTCGATCCCGGAATCCCATGCGGTGCGCCGGAAGAGAGGTCATCTTACGAATTGCACTCTCCAGGCTCAGGATATGTTGTTCGCGCACATACTTGCCCAGGATTCGCGGAAAGCTTCCCGCGCCGCGGGGATGTGTCGGCTTAAGTCCCTCGTCCGTGCAAAACATGATCCGCGGAGCGGCGATGAACGCCTTCAGGTCTTCCTCGGACATCGCGGTTACGATGACCGACTCCTTTTCCTTTCCGTTAGTCTCTCGCGTGGATCGAACGATCCGCTGAATGATGCTAATTGGATCGCTCTTTTCCCGATTGGCGAGCTGCTTCAACGTCTTGCCTTCCCATGACGGGTTCGGTTGGTAGCGACTGAGGAGGACATGCTCAGGTCCGCCGATATCTGCCAACCCCTTCTCCCAGGCTGAGCGGTCGCTCCAGACACGTGAAGGGTTGAGGACGGTAATGGTCGACTGCCAGTACAGATACGGATAGACATCCGCCGAAATGTCGAGGCCTCGCTTTGCAGCTCCGCTCATCATCTCCAGCACTTCGTTCGCTTTACCCCAAACGGCAAACGATCCCAGCTTGATGTGCGAGATTTGGGCCGGAATATGAGCCTCCCTCGCGATCCGGATGAGCTCGAGGAACGCGTCGAACGCCTCATTATCTTCGTTCCGCACGTGGCTTATGTAGATACCGCCGTGCTTGGCAGCGACCTTTGCGAGATCGATCAGCTCCTCCGTTGTGGCATAATGGCCGGGATCGTATTCCAGACCGGAAGACAGACCAAGAGCGCCGGCCTTCATCTCCTCATCCAATAGGGCCGACATTCGCTCAATCTCTGCTTTGGTTGCGGCGCGCTTGAAGTCGTCGCCCATAATGCGGCTCCGGATCGACCCGTGCCCCGCAAACATAGCGAAGTTAATCGCCGATCTGCTTGATTTCAGCTTGGAAAAGAAGTCGTCGAGCGGGAGCGGCGCGTCCCCATCCTGTCCACCGATCGCGGTGGTTATGCCCTGCCGCACCGCGGTTTCCGCTTCCGGCAGTTCGAGGATCCGGCTATCCGCATGGCTGTGGGTATCGATGAAACCCGGGGCGACGACCCTACCCCTTGCACCGATCACGCGTTCTCCGGTTTGCGGCTTGAGATGACCAATCGAGGTAATGCGGTCGCCGGAGATTCTCACATCGGCTGAACGTCCTGGACTGCCGGTTCCGTCGATAACGGTTCCGCCGGTAATTAGAATCCCGTGATCCGCTGGAAGAGATCGAAGTCCGAACGATTCCGGCCGGCCGAGCGTCAGAAGGAATGCAAGGATCGATAATCGTATGAGGTAATTCATGCGGCGCAAGCGCAAAGAGTGTAGCTCCTCGGAAGGATGACCGTTACCTGGCGTTAATCTTGTCCTGATATTATGAAACCGGCCGAATATCGCAATCAGACCGTTCATATTGATTTTCACAGTGGAGTGCATCCTTCCTGCTTTCCCAAGGAGAAGTGACTATGTCTCGAGTGAACAGAGCGTCACGGCCGTTAGCATTTATCGTGATTGCGTCGTTCTCTTTCCTGGCTTCCGCGTGCAGCACAGCCATCGCGCACCCGGTGGGAAATTTTGCCATCTGCCACTATTCGCGAATCACGCCGGATCCCAACATCGTCCATATACGATACGTCCTTGACTTTGCGGAAATCCCAACCGTGAGCGAAAAGGAGACCCTGGACCCCGATCACAACGGGATCATCACTCCGAAGGAAGAGAAAAGTTATCGCTCGAAGCGACTGCCGGAATTGCTTTCGGGGTTAAGGCTTGAGGTGAATGGGAAACCGGCTGTGTTGAAATTGGAACGGTGCGATATTGGACTATCGCTGGGAGCCGGAGGGCTGCAGACCCTCAAGCTCAGCATGGATCTTTCCGCGCCCGTCGACGGTGGAAAAAAGGGACGGCTCGCCATGCAGCGCTATTGGGAACCGTGGTGACGGTAACGCATACCGCGGGCGTCTTCGCGCTCGGATTCGTTACACTTTTCGCGTCGCTGTACATCGTGCCGGAACAGCTCTATCCCTGGCTGAGCGCGATCTCCGGCCTATCGGTTTGCGGTGTTGGCCTCTGGCTGCCGGTAACTCGACTCAAGGGTTTGAAGGCAGGCGTGGATTCGCATCATCATCACCATCATCATCACGATGACAGCCACGTGCATACGCACGATCACGGAATAGAGCGCTCCCACGGGCATCAGGAGCATCACGATCGTTCGCACGACCACGTCCATGCGTTCGGGCACGATCACGAGTACGA
>JBGPOG010000601.1:0-2683 GCA_041487935.1 Chthonomonadia bacterium
ATCTTGTTCGACGAGTTCGAGAAGGCGCATCCGGACGTGAGCAACGTGATGCTGCAGATACTGGACGACGGACGCCTGACCGACGCCCAGGGCCGAACGGTGGATTTCAAGAATACCGTCGTGATCATGACGAGCAATGCCGGCTCGCATTTTCTGCTAGGCGGGGTCGACGCGCAGGGAGAGATTACGGAGTCGGCGCGAAGCAACGTCATGGCGGAGCTCAGGTCCATAACCCGGCCGGAATTCCTGAACCGGGTCGATGAGATCATCATGTTCAAGCCGTTAACGCTGGATGAGATCGAGAGGATCGTAGACTTACAAGTGGCGCTGCTTCGCGGAAGACTGCGCGAGCGCGACATCGAGCTGGAGCTGACCGAAGCCGCCAGGCGTCACCTCGCCGAGGCAGGATACGACCCGGTCTACGGCGCGAGGCCGCTCAAGCGAACCATCCAGCGCACGCTGGAAACGAAGATTGGCCGCTCATTGATCGCCGGTGAGATCCCGGACGGCTCGCTGATTCGAGTGGACGTAGAAGGGGACCAGATCGTGGTAAAGCCGGTAGGCGAAACTGCCGGAGTAATGGAGTAATGGAGTAATGGAGGAGTGGATTGGGGGGGCGCGATTTGGAAGCGACTCGGCGTGAAGTCGCGCGCGCGCCCCTTTGGTCTGTTTATACGCTCGTCCGGCAAATCGATTTCATGCAGCGCGCAGCATTTGTTCGACGCTCTGCCTTTCTTCCACGCCTATGGACTTGCTGAATGGCGTGGGCCCAGATGCCATTAACTTAGTAATCGATTCCGCAGCCATCGGCTTTCCGAAGAGGTATCCCTGTCCGGTGTCGCACCCCAATTCTTTTAGGAAAATCACTTGATTCTCCGCCTCGATGCCTTCTGCCGTTACGTCAAGGCTCATGGCCTTCGAGAGCATGACGATCGCTCCTACGATCGAGACTGCTTCCGGCTGATCCTCCAACCGCTTAATGAATGCGCGATCGATCTTTACCGTATCCAGCGGGAACTCATTCAGGATGGCCATGGAAGAATATCCGGTTCCGAAATCGTCCAGCGCCAGCTTCACTCCCAACGCTTTTAGTTGCCGGAGCTTATCGGCAGCATCCGCCACATTTGCCATCATGACGCTCTCGGTGACCTCGATCTTCAGATCTCCTGGGTCGATGCCGGTCTTCCGCAGCACCTCCAAGACTCTCTCGACGACATCCGGACACTGGAGCTGCTTGCCCGACATGTTGACGTTGACGGTGAATTGCCCGTACTCCTTATGCGCTTCCTTCCACGCCTTCGTCTGGCGGCATGCCTCCTCCATGACGCGATACCCGATTGGGACGATTAGCCCGGTTTCTTCGGCAATCGGTATAAACTTGCCGGGCAGAACCAGGCCATGGCCCGGACGGTCCCATCGCGCAAGAGCCTCCACACCTGACATGTCACCCGTTTCCAGATGGATGAGCGGTTGATAGTAGACGCAGATCTCTTCTCTATCAAGAGCCTGGCGAAGAGCAGACTCGATCTGGATTCGCTCCACAATGCGATCGTTCATGCTCGAAGTGAATAACACATACCCGGCTTTGCCGTGCATTTTGGCATGATACATCGCTGTATCGGCCTCGCGCAGCAGGCGGTCGGGTTGATCTGGCAGCACAGTGGAATATGCAACGCCAATGCTTGCCGATGCAAAGACCTCACAATTTGCCAGTTTAATCGGCGCGCGCATCTGTGACACGATTCTTTCGGCGATCTTGAGCGCCTCTTTCTCATCCACGGTTGTCTCGAGCAGTACCGTGAATTCGTCGCCTCCCAGTCGCGCAACAGTATCTCCGGGCCTGACGCAATGCTGGATCCGCTTTGCGACCGCTTGAAGCAGTTGATCCCCCGCCTCGTGTCCGAGGCTGTCATTGACGGTCTTGAGGTTGTCGATGTCCAGGTAGAGAACCGCCACCGAAGCGTTTTGCCTGTGCGCGCGGACCTGCGCCACATAGAGCCGGTTCATAAACAAGGCGCGATTGGGCAGGTCGGTGAGAGTATCGTGAAACGCTTGATGTTCGATTTGGGCTTCGAGCACTTTGCGCTCCGAAATGTCCTTCATAAAGCAATAATGGCCCGTGAACTCCCCGTTTTCACTGTGGGCCGCAATCATGACCACTTGCTTATAAAAGGTCGACCCATCGCGCTTCACGCCGCACACTTCCAGCTCTGCCTTGCCCTTCTCCAATAAGACCTTGAAGGCCTTGATCATCTTTGCTTGATCGGCAGGGTGGACGGTTTCCTTCCAAGATATGCCGATCATCTCGTCCAGCCGATAGCCCAAAGTGTTTGCATAGGACTGGTTGGTCATCACATATCGCCCGTCGACGTCGAATTGCGAGATGCCTTCCACAGCATTCTCTAGGATTGCGTTCATCTGCTGCACTTCCAAATTTTGCAACTCGAGCTGTTGGGTGCGCTCCAATACGATCTGTTCGAGGTTCTCGTTATAGATCCGGAGCTTCTCCTCGCTTTCTCGAATTTGCCGTGCGCTCTGCTCCAACTTCGCGAGCATGCCGTTGGTTTTTCCGGCCAACTGCGCCAGCTCGTCACCACCCGGCAGGTCTACGCGCGTAAGCGGATGCCGCTCATCACCGATACGTTCCACTTGGCGGGTCAATTTCGACAGGCGCGCCAGCACC
>JBGPOG010000602.1:0-2661 GCA_041487935.1 Chthonomonadia bacterium
GATGACAACCAGGACCCGGCTGGGGTTAAATCCCGCTACCTGAAAGACGCGCTGGACGCGGTTCTCGCAGGCGCTCCGATTGCTACTCCGGAGACGAAGGCGAAAGGGTGCGCGATCAAGAGAGCGAGGAAGAAGTGAGGGGCGGCTATCCGTGATGATCGACCGCCATCTCGATCTCGCGACCGTTCACGCTCGCCCAGACGAATCAGTCGTTAACCGTTCGTGTTGTCTAGCCGGCCAGTGGACTTGACGAGTTTGCCGGAATACGCGTGAGAGGCCTTTCGACCAAAGGCACACCGCCTCAGCTCGTCAGCCGTTTGAGCCATGCGCGCATGAAGAAAGTCCTCAGCCTTGGAGTGTGCGGAGAATATTTCCTGAAGCCCGGCGTTGTGCTCGTCTGTGCGGGGCGCCGTTTCGTTCTGCAGAGCCGCAGTCGCATCAGGCAAAAGCTGGGCGATGCGGCAGAGCGCGCCCACGTCGCCATGCTCGACCGCGAGGGCCTCTTCACGAGCCAACTGGCGTAAACGGGCGAGGGCCCTCGATGTCTGTAACGGACTATGCTGCACGGAGATTGCCTCTTCCCGAGGACTGCCCGGCCATTTCGGAAGCGCTCGATGAGGCGTGACTTAAGGTCTCGCGTTCGGTATCCGGGGCAGAGCAATCAATCTCCATCCAGCTCTCCCTCAACTCTCGCAGCAGCCGCATGACATCGTCGATCGGCTGCGGCTTGTCAAAAAGGTTCGCCTCCACCAATTGTTGAAGCATGAACGAATAGAGACGCCGCAGATTGGCAGCAATGTCACCGCCCTGTTCAAGATCGAGCGAGGAGAGCAGCTCCGCGATGATATTCTGAGCTTTAATGAGGTTTGAATGGCGCTCTTCAAGGTTACCGTCAGCCATTCTTTCCCGAGCAAGGCTTAGGAAACGGATCGCTCCGTCATACAGCATGACGACGAGGCGGACCGGGCTGGATGTTTCTACTTGTGATCGCTGGTATTCGCGAGCAAAGCGATAAGAGGCAGCAATAGCCATTGCAACGGATTCCTTTTTCTCTATGGTGATTGCCCTGAATTCATGCTTATCCGCGGGCAAACGAAGTATCACATCACGCCGGCAACAGGTTTCCCTACTTCGAAATGTTGGTTAGAGCGGCGAGGCCCTGTCCGGCTGCTTTGATCTTTGTGACTGCGTCTTCCATTGCGGCAAATTGCGATCGCAACTGGGTTTCCTGAGCTTTGAGGCTATCCTGCAAATCCTTGATTTGGGTACCGATATCCGTAACTTGCGTATCGAGCGAGTGCGTGTATTGCGACAATGTACCGCTGATGAAATCGGTTGATGCAATGGCGAAATAACGCGCCTGTGAAGCAATTCCCTGAGTGAAGTTGAGAACGCCTTTTGTACCCGGCGCCGTCGACGTTACACGCAACTGGAGACCGTCCGTCGTGGCGTTTCCGGCCGTCCCGGTCAGGAACTGCCCCTTGCCGGTTGCCGCTTCGCCGTTGATCGAACCCGCCACGTCCAGCCCGGTTCCTGATAACGGAGTATCTCCGATCCCACTGTTATTACCCGCGGCCGCCTGACTGGAAGAGACCGTGAACGCGTAAGAGGAGCCGTATTGCTTCGCAGTGATCTGAAGCTTTCCGCCGACATTGGACGCCGTCACTGCCGCACCGATGATGGTATCTCCGTTAATCTGTGAGATTAGCCCGTCGAGCGTACTGTTCGGATTGACCAGCAGAGTTTTTCCGCTCGTGCCGAACTGCCCGCCGTTGAACGTAAGCACTTCAGTCGACGCATTGTCATCCGCCGTGTGTACGGTGCCGGCCGTAATCGACGCCTGGGTTGCCAGTTGGGTCACGTTAATCGCGTAACCGGCGGATGTCGCGGCTTTCGTTTTCTCGGATGACGAAATATAGCTGATGCTGCTGTCAGTGGTCGTACCCACCGATTTAAATATCTTTGCCACCTGGGAGAGATCGTTCGCAAGCGCGGAATCCAGGTCCGCATCGGTAATGTTGAGCTGGCCGGCGCTGTCCAGCTTGATCCCCAACTGTGCAAGCGTAACCTTGCTCCCGGTAAGCCCGCTTACCGAATTCGTGAAGATATCGGTTAAAGAGTCGAGCACGTTCTGGGTATTCACGTCCCCGAATAGCGGACCGGCAACAAGCGTTTCAGGATCGAACTGGCTTAAGTCGGTGACCGTCTTATTAAGCTGGTTGAACTGGCTGACAAAGGTTTGAATGTTCTTCTTGATGGAAGCGGTGTCCGTTGTTACGTTGATCTGCGTCGACGGGGACCCGGTATCTTTTAAAAGAGTCAGGGTCACTCCCGAGATGACGTCGGAAACCGAATTGCTGCTTCTCGTAATGTCGATGTTGTCAAGCTTGAATTTCGCGTCTTTGGCGGCTTGGAGCTCATTCGTTGGCGTGTTTTGAAGAACGCCGAGATTTGAAAGAATGTTATTCGAATCGGTAAGTGCAGGCGTCGACGCTCCGGTGATTTGGAGCTGCTGGCGGCTGGCGCCGGTATTAGGATCGGTCGTGGCAATGACACTGGCGGCTACCCCGGTAATTCCCGCGGTATTGATCTTGTTGGCGATCGCGGTTAGTGAATCGACGCCGAAGTCGATGGCAACTCCCGTTCCGTCGATCTGGATCC
>JBGPOG010000603.1:0-2642 GCA_041487935.1 Chthonomonadia bacterium
CAGGAGCTGACCGTGGACTCTGGTATCCAGAGGAATTGCTGGCCGAAGCGGAGTCCGTCACTCCTACTGAAGTGCGTCGACTGACGTCACAGCATCGGAGGAAATCCCCACCTAGCAAGTCGGAAAGCGTAGCCCTGGAGCACCTCTGGCTTAAGATGACCTGAATCATGCGCATGACATAAAGCTAAATCAAAAAACCCCTACAAATTTCCACCAGCACTTGACAACCTCAATTAATGTCTGTATAATATCAAAATCGTGCATCGCGGACCGCGAGGGTTGTGAGCTGGGTCTGCCCAAAAGGTGCCCCAGCCGGCCTTGCATCCATTCGATGCAAGAAACGGACGGGCTTTAGTCGGCTGCGTTTTCAGCTTTCAGACTTCAGCCTTCCGCTTTCAGAATGCCCTGCGGGGCGTGGCGTGCAAGAAACTTGGAGCGTGGGCGTGCAAGAAACCTGGAGCGCGGGCGGGCGTTTGCCAAGCTAGCGATAAATTGGCCGAGTCCTCAATAGTTCCTCAGAGTTAGGGCAGAGGGCGCGTTATCAGTACCTTGACAAACGAATAACGGAACTGCAAACCCGAGGGAATATTCGCGGACGGGCCGCAGAATCTCGAGTCCGCGTAGGCGGACTTCGTGTACCTGTAGCCGCGACTTGAGTCGCCGGGTCGCTCGATCTTCGTTCCCTACTCGCCGAGTTCCGAAAGAAGATGCAGACATGGTGAGGGCGTTTCCGTACGAGACGCTGCCTGAGGCGCTTCGTGCCGTCTTCGCGTTTGTTGTTTGTCGCGTGAAGGGAAATCGGCTAGAATAGTCTTATCAACTAGCCTCTATTACCCGTCGCATTCTGGAGGCCTCCGGTGGCCAAGAACGCTGTTAGGCGCATCCGCATCGCACTTCCCATGCTGGGGCTCGCGAGCCTCCTGCTGGTGGTTTCGTGGCGGCTCGGGCATGGCAGGGTTGAGCGCGTCCGTACGATTCCGGCAGAGCTCGGTTCAGGTCTCAACCGGGCAAGGATCGCGGTTCCGCGCAACGATACCGAGCTGAATGCTTTCATGTTCATTCCCACCGGCGATAAGGTCAAAGAGCACATTCGAAGTGTGATTGCCTCGGAGGGAACCGCCTCCCTCCTCTCGATCGGGAATTCCACGCTGTACTATCTCAGAATCACGGAACCTCCTCCAAAGGGGATCGTCTTAATGGCGAAGGCTGGACCGCCGACGCCGTACATGTGGCTGCCTCAAACCCGCGCTGCGGTGCGCGCTATATCCCTTAAGGGCGGCGCGCCTTATACCATTCGGGCAGGCCTGAATTCGTCCGCCGCAGCGGTTTCAGGCGGATGGCTATACTGGATCAAGGCCAATCCATACGCGATCGATCCGAAGAACTACAACCCCAACACCGGCCGCGTTCACGAGCTATACCGCGCGCCGCTCACAGGCGGGCCGCCGCGGAAGCTTGTTTCGGGGATGGGCTACACGGACCTCAACGCGGTCGGAAGCGGCATATCATGGACCAACTCAAGTAGCCGTATGGTTGCAAAGGCGTACGTGAGAGACGAACTTACCTACTTTCTGGGCGCTGGAGAAACAGTTCCATGGCTCGTGCGAACCGCCAGTCTCTCTGTAATGGACAGGTTGTCCGACATAGTAGAATACAAGAATCGGCTCTATTGGGTCGAGAACCGGCAACATCTCTCGAACGCGGCTCGCTCCGGCATCGGACCCATTACCAATAAGACGGCAACCGGACCCGGATATTGGGATGCAAATCTAGGCTTAAGCGGCTCGCCCGGCGCCAGTGGCCCTCAGGTCTTTCAGCTCCGTCAAGAGATCGTGAGCGTCCTGCTCGACGGGACCGGCCGAAAGGTGGAAATGACGTTCGATCAGGCGTCCTCCGGCAAGAGCGTCCGGGAAATCAATATACATCGTGGCAAGATGTATACCGTCCTCACCGAACCGCCGAAGGAAGGAAGCGGGTACAACCACAGAGACTCTCTCTGCGAGATCCAGCCCGGCCGGCCCGATCCTATTCGCCCCGTCTTCACCATCCCCTCAGACGCGGTGGGGATAGGCGTTTTCGACGGTAACTACTACTACTTTACGGCAAATGAAGAACACGAGAACTGGTTCGACTGGTCACCGAATGGCCTTCGAAACCGTGTCGAGCAGGTCCTGTTCCGTATCCGATTGCCTGATTAATTGGCCTTAAGCTTCCGGAAAAACAACACGTCCCACTGCCATGACTTCGCAGGGGGACGTCACGTTGCGATTCCTTTGTTAAGACCGTCTATGATCGGGAATTGGCGCCCGGCTTCGCGCGCTTACTACTGTGCGCTTGCCGTCGTTTTTGCCTCTGCAGCGGCCTGGATTCTGGCGTACTCGTCGTTCGGGATTACGTCGGCGTCTGTAACCGGCTTCTGGCCGAGGATCTGCTGTTTGCTGATCTTGAACACCTTCCGGATCCACCGGATTGGCGGGTTTGTCGAGTTGTCGATCCAGAGATACTTCTTGTCGGTCATTCCTTCGCCGCTCCAGCCGATCTTGTCCTGGATGAAGGGCGAAGTTCCACGCGGGTTGAACTCGAAGACCAGGTAGTAATAGTCGCGTGAGAAGCTGTACATCTTCGGGTCCTTGCTCATGTCG
>JBGPOG010000604.1:0-2618 GCA_041487935.1 Chthonomonadia bacterium
GTCGTTGTAATGACATTACTGAGACACTAAACTAGGTCAAAAGCAGATGCTCACAAAGGCGGTTCGGAATGACGCTCTTGCCACTTTATCGTCGTTGTAATGACATTACTGAGACACTAAACTAGGTCAAAAGCAGATGCTTTCAGCATGACGGATTTGCGGCATTTCGCAATTACCCGTCCGATTTCCAATCTTCGATTTGCTGACCGCATAGGTAAGCTGTCGAGAGGACTGAAACATGAGCTTAAGGAATACACTACGCAAAGCGGCGGGATTGCTGGTAGAGCTGCCGCCGGAGATTCAGGCTGCGGAGCCGGCCACTAGGTCCTCCTCGTCCGACAAGTTGTGGGACGAATTGGAGGCTGAGGCCGGGAAGACTCCTCCTCAACCGGGAGGAACTAAGACCGTAGAACAGATCGTACGGGATGCGGATGGTCCGAACCTCGACCAGATCCAAGTGAATCCCGCAAGACTGCCTGCCGGAAATCTCGATTTCCAGGCGATCTACCAATCGGCGAGCCTGCCGGCTGCGCCGTTTTCCGCGGAGCAAGTGGTGGAGTTGATGGCAGAGCTGCCGGCAGAGCTGCCGCTGGAAACCAAGCGTCAAACTCTCAAAGTCTCAATCAATGCGATGGGCAAGGCCATTGGCGCGACGCCGGAGTCGATTGTCGCCGATGCATCACGCAAGCTGGCTGCCCTTGCGGCATATACGGATCACCTGACATCGCTGACCGCCGAATACGCCACTGCCGCCGAGCAGAAGATTGCCCAGCTCCAGGCGCAGATCGAAGCAACCCGGGCGGAACTGGCCGCGGCACGAGAAAAGCAGGCAAGAGAGACCGCTGCGTGCGCCGCCGAATCGGATCGTCTGGACGACGTTCTGGAGTTCTTCAGTTTGGACGTGGCGCCGTCGAAGTACGCGGTCCCGGAAATTGTGAGTGCCGGTAGCAAACCGTGATTTCCGGAGCAAATGGGATCGAATATCAATTCTGGAAAGATAAAGGAGAGCCGTCTATGAACATGTTCGAATGGCAGGGACAGGCCACCGAGTCCGCTTCCAAGAGGCTGGCGCACTTCGTAAGAACCACGCGCGAAGACTGGCTCGAAAAGTGCCCGAAAGCGGAGGTGGCTTCTGAAACTCGCTCCATCATGGACCAGGTGAGCGAGTGCATCCGCGTTAACCGGCGGTTTACCGCGATGCTCGAAGGATGCGAGGTCGTACCGGATGACACCGTATGGACCGACCCCGAAGAAGCCTGCAGCCTGCTCGCAGACAGTGCCAGCCGCCTAGCGGCGGTGATCGCAAAGCAAGACGATTCCGTGCTCGGTAAGATATTCGATCTTTCGTTCGGGCAGTTCCCCGGCGCCGCCGTCATCTCCATCCCGGCCTGGAACATGATCTACCACGCCGGCCAAGTGAACTACGTGCAACGGCTTTACGGAGACATCGAATTCCACAGGCCGCCGATGTAACGGGCGCCTATTAACCACGAAGGCACGAAGACACGAAGATGTTTCACTAATCGCAGAGGACGGAGAGGGAAATAGAGGAAGACCGAGCGAACGGCAACACTCTTTCGCCTGCGAGACTTGCCTCAAAGTCCCAGTACCTTAAATCGGGTTTTCCTTTGCGTCCTATGTGGTTAGCTTCTAGTCGTTCTTCGAGCCTTCGTGTCTTCGTGTTTAGAATACTAAAGTGTTCAACCCACAGAACCCCCTCATCGTCCAATCAGACCGCACGCTGCTGCTCGAAGTCGATAACGACCGGGCGGAGGCTTGCCGCGACCGCCTGGCCGTCTTCTGCGATCTGGTGAAGAGTCCGGAGCATATCCACACTTACCGGATGTCGCCCCTCTCGCTCTGGAACGCCCGGGCTGCCGGAATGATGGCCGATCAGATGGAAGCCACGCTCTTCGATTTCTCCAAGTACGACGTGCCGGGCAACGTCATCGCCGATCTGCGCGACTACGCCGACAGGTATGGCCGGCTCAAGCTCGAGCGGGCGGGTGGAGCTTTGGTGCTCCGATCGGACGATCCCATTTTGATGGTTGAGATTCTTCACAATAAGTCGGTCCAGAAGTTCGTTCGGAGGCAGATCGACGACCGTTCGATAGAGATTCCGCTCATCGAGCGCGGCCGAATCAAGCAGGTCCTGATCAAAATAGGCTTCCCGATCGAAGACCTGGCGGGCTATTCGGACGGCGACAAGGTCGAGTTCCGGCTGCGCGATTTCACTCTCACCGGATCCCTTTTCCATCCGCGGGACTACCAGCGCGAGTCGGCGGACATATTCTGGGCGAATGGCAGCGAGCGCGGCGGAAGCGGCGTGCTGGTGCTTCCGTGCGGCGCGGGCAAAACCATAATCGGCATGGAGATCATGGCCCGCGCGCAGATGCAGACGCTGATCGTAGCCACCGGAATCACCGCCGCCCGCCAGTGGAAGCGCGAGCTCATCGATAAGACCACCCTTACGGAAGACCAAATCGGAGAATACAGCGGCGACCGCAAAGAGATCCGCCCGGTGACGATTGCGACGTACCAGGTATTGACAGCGCGCAAAAAATCGCGTGTGGAGGTGTGGGAGTGTGGAGGTGTGGAAGGAACACCCACGTCTACAC
>JBGPOG010000605.1:0-2617 GCA_041487935.1 Chthonomonadia bacterium
CCTGGAGCCGGCCGAGCGCCGCCACCATCACTTTGCGCTGCGCGTGGACGACCCGTTTGCGGCCAAGGCCTACCTGCAAACCCTCGGCATCAAAGAGTTCAAAGGCCCCGCGCCCCGGCCAGACGGCGCCATTCAGCTCTTCTTCACCGACCCGGATGGTTACCTGATCGAGCTCTTCAGCGGCCCATAATTCTCGATATAACCGCGGTGGACGCAGAGGCAACGCAGAGATTTACCAAAAGATGTCACAGATGCAAGCAGATACTGCAAAGTGAATAGAAGAGTGATGAAATTCGACAGTCTCGCGCACGACGAATAAATTCGCACCTAGTAAAGACACGATGTCGGCCTCCGCCGACTAGGATTTTAGTGCTCGGAGGAGCACTTTGTGTACTTCTTAGGCGCGGTTTCAACCGCCAAGCAACCGGATGTCGAGGTGTTCATCACCCTTACAGTCAGCGCCGCGACAATATGACTGTATTGTGACGATCCAGATTTGTCAAATTCATCTGTGTAAATCTGCGTCATCTGTGGGGGACTACTCCGCGTTTCTCTGCGGCCCCTGCGGTAAGGATTTGCCTTTACCGCTTTTGGTTGTTAATGAAGTCGGCCAGCTTGTCGGCGTCGGCTTTGATCCAGAACTGCTCGATGGTCAAGTCGCTGACGTCCATGTGGCGGATTCTCGGACAGGTGAGCGCCTCGCCGTTCAAGATAAATGCCAGCCGCTCTCCGTCGTGGTTTTTCGAGAACTGATAATACCGTGAGTGCCCTTCCTGATTGAGGCTTACATTCACCACCCAGTATTTACGATCGAACAACGGTTCCAGTTTTTCCTCGACGTTCGCTGAAGTGAAGTTCGGGCCGTGCAGAACGACCGGCAGTTTTGCAAACAATTCGTCGAGCGGCACAACCAAGCCGCGGCTCGCTCTGTGCGATGAGCCGGCATCCGCGCCGCGATCCTTCTGCTCTGCGCCGTTCGAGTCGTCCTGTTCTCCGGATTCCGCGTCATCGGAGTATCGGATCTGCCAGGCATGATTCGCCTCGATCGCCTTATAGACATAATGAGTGTTTGGCCGGTCCAGCAAGCCAAGGACGATCAGACCTTGCTTCGATGGCGGGATTTGCGGCCATTTTACCTGGAATGCTCGATATGTTTGGAAGGTGCCGAATGCTATATAGCCTCCGTATGCAACTAATGCCGCGATGACGATCTTCAAAGTCGCACGCTCGCGAAAAAACAGCCCATACGCGTTTCTAGGCGGCACGGCAACCGAGCCGGCTTCCTCAATAGACATGTTTGCTCCGTAACGTAATCGGTGAAACCTCTTAACTTGACAGAATGTGCGTGAGCGCCGAGACCAACAGCGTTACGTTCCGCAGCGTGGCGGATTCACCCATGGTTCCAATCCGCCAGATTTTGCCCTTCAATGGCCCCAGGCCGCCGCCGATCTCAATCCCATATTCGGTCAGAAGACGCTTTCTAATTGACACGTCATCCACGCCATCGGGAATCTTAACCGAATTAAGAGTGGGCAGCGCAACATCAGGTTGGGCGAACGGCTCGATCCCAAGCTCGCGCAGACCGGATATAAGCGCATTGCTAATTGTCTTGTGCCGGGCGAATCTTGACTCCAGCCCTTCGGCAACAATCTCCCGCAGCGATTCGCGGAACGCCACCAAGTTGTTAGACGGGACCGTGTGATGATAGCCGTGATCCGGCCCCCAATACTTCGCGAGCAGGCCCCAATCCAGGTACCAGTTGGCGACTTTGCTATTGCGCTCCGTGGCGATCTGGAACGCGCGGTCCGAAACCGCGATCGGTGAAAGGCCCGGTGGGCTCCCCATGCACTTCTGGGTAGCGGAGTAGCAGGCGTCGACTCCGGCTCTGTCTATCTCTACGGGCAATCCGCCCAGGGATGTTACCGCGTCGACCACGAACAGGGCGTTGCATCTGCGCGCGATTTCCGCAATCGGCTCCAACGGCTGCCGGACTCCCGTAGAAGTTTCGGCATGGACGCAAGCCACGATTTTGATCCTTCCCAACGTGTCCGCTGCGCTTGCCATTCGATCCGCGTCCAGCGCGCGGCCCCATTCCGCATCGACCCGAGTAACATTTGCGCCATATCGGCCGGCGATCTCGCACATACGATCTCCGAAGAATCCGTGAACGCCGATAAGCACGTTATCTCCCGCCTCGACCAGGTTTGCGAAACACGACTCCATCCCAGCCATGCCGGTGCCGGTCAGTGCCAGCGTGAAGTCATTCGCAGTCCCGAATACAGTCCGCAAGTTCGATTGTATCTCTGCAAGAACCTCGAACAACTCGGGATCGAGGTGGCCGAGCGGCGCGCGTGACAGCGCCTCCAAAACCCTGGGAGATACGGACGAAGGTCCCGGGCCGAGTAGTATGCGCGGAAAAGGCAGGGTTTTGGACATTGCAGTTCTCCTTATGAGCAATTGATGTTGCCTGAAACACTCTGAATCTAATGACATAACGCAGCAATCCCGTCATCCCGAACCGCCCACACTCCGTCATCCCGAACCGCCCACACTCCGTCATCCCGAACCGCCCACACTCCGTCATCCCGAACCGCCCACACTCCGTCATCCCGAACCG
>JBGPOG010000606.1:0-2579 GCA_041487935.1 Chthonomonadia bacterium
CGCGCAACCCCGCGCAATGCGCGGTAAGGCGCTCGGAATGACGAGAACGCCAGCGATCGTTCGTAACACGCACGACAGTCATTCCGAACGGAGTGAGGAATCCGGCCTCAGTGAGTCTGAACAGTTAGAAGGATTGGCCGTACTTGACAGGCGATTCAACAACCGATATACACAATCGTCCGTTAACAGGCGCCGCAGCGGTCTACGTGGCCGGGGCGGCGCTTATTCTTGTTGGTCTTTTCATCTGCTGGCAGTTCCATAAGCGTGTGGGAGTTGGCGGTGATTTCGCACCCGAGTATATCCTAGCCAAGGCGCTCGTTCTCGGGGTCGATCCATACACGCCCGATAATCACCACGCAATCGTCAACCAGTATATCCATGAGCTGCCGGCCTGGGGGGTCTTTTATCCGCCGGCCAATGGAGTCGTCTCCCTTCCGTTCACACTGTTTCTGTATGAGACGGCCAAAGGAATCTGGTTTCTGCTGATGATCGCGCTGCTGCTCTGGGGGTTGTGGCAGACGATGGAGGCCTTCGCGCCGGGCCTGCCAAGACATTACCGGGTCCTGATTATCGGGGCGATCTTCTGCTCGTCCGGTATCAGGTGGGGGTTCCAATATCTTCAGCCGGCTCCGCTGGCCACTGGCCTCCTCGGGTGGTTTGTGGCGCTGCTCGTTCGCAAACGCAATCTTGGAGCGTTCGTAATCGGTGCAATCGTTATCTGCCTCAAGCTCACGTTCGCGGTGCCGTTCTTGGGGCTTGCGCTGCTCAGGCGCCAGTTCAAAATGGCCGCGGCGCTGCTGGGAATCTGGATCGCCTTCAATGCCCTCGGGTTCGCGCGGATGGGCGGAATGTCCGCAGTCCAGAGCTACCGAAAGGATATCGCGAAGCTCGAAGCGCCGGAGCATCTCAACTTCCCAGACTTCCAACTGCCCTCTTCGATGCCTCGCACCGATTGGCAGTATCTGATCTACCCCATAATGGAAGACTTGGACTGGTCGCACCGAATCAATCTCGTATTGTCCGCCATCGCCATCGTCTGGCTGATTGTGCAAGCTGTCCGCTGCGGCAAGCGTTGCACCGAGCCGGAAGCAACGGCCGCATTCCTGGGACCGCTGGTTTGCCTCTCGCTGCTCGTCGTCTACCACCACCACTACGACGCGAGCCTGCTCTTTATCCCGCTGATTGTTTACCTGTTCGGCCCCGACCGCATCAAGCGGCTGCCCGGGATTATGTGGTTCGCCGTGCCTTTGATCTTCTATATCGGCATCTATCCCGTACACGTTGTCGATAACACGCTGGGCAGATTAGCCGGCCCTGCGGCCGCGCAGGCGATGAAACTTACACCGGCAGTTGTCACTCTGATAGCGATGATCGCGTCGTGTATCGCGCTGCGCCGGTATGTCTCCGATGGTGCCGCGCATCAGGCCTCTGAACAAGCCCCAGCGCCTTAATCACCCTTCGCGCAGACAAGGAATTCCGTGGACGACCACGGAATGTATTTCCATGCATCTGTGCGTCCCGCAATCTTGTAGTAAACGATGAGATTTGATCCATCTAAACATCATCGAAGATCGATACGTTCGGCTGATTACGATTACGCGCAGCCGGGCGCTTGCTTCGTGACGATTTGTTCCATGAACCGGGAATACTTGTTTGGGGCCGTTCATGATGAGACAGTGCTTCTCAATCCAACGCGACTCATGATAGAAGCACACTGGAAGGCAATGCCTACGCATTCGGATTGTCTCGAGTTGGATGAGTTCGTCATTATGCCGAACCACTTACACGGGATTGTTATTATTACCGCCCGATCGACGCCACGGGACGTAGGGGTGAAGCATTCGGATGAGAGGGTTGGAGGGTTCGACCAAACGCCGTACCCGAATGCTTCACCCCTACCTGCCGACAACCGCCCTTCGTCGGGTATTAAACATGGCACTCCGTGTCCAACCCCGCCCAACGGCACGTTATCGGGGTCTCTTGGCGCCGTTTTGCAGAACTTCAAATCCAACACCTCACGTCAATTCAACCGCTTCACGAGAAGGCGCGGATCAAACGTCTGGCAGATCAATTACCACGACCACATTATCCGCAACCACAAGGAATTGGAGCGGATACGCGAATACATACGACTGAACCCTTCTCGTTGGGTAAACGACCCCGAGAATCCTCAATGCTTGAATTGCTCCGAAGAAGGTGAATTCGAATGACTGAAACCGATTTCGGCGGGTATCGCATACCTCGCCGAATGCTCAAATGGAATTTCTACGGTGAAGGCTTCGACTCTCTTGTGGTGGAAGAAGCGCCCGTGCCCGAGCACGGGCCAGACGAGCTGCTGGTGCGCCAGGATGCTTGCGGTCTCTGCTTTTCGGACACGAAGGTGATCGCGCTGGGAGCAAACCATCCGCGAATGTCTGGGCGAAACCTCAGGACGAACCCGGTTACGCTCGGGCATGAGGTCTCATGCACCGTCGTCAGCGCCGGCGCCGGACTCCATGACCGATTCAAGACCGGCGACCGGTTCATCATCCAGGCGGATGTGTTCTATCAAGGCGTCTCGATGGCTTACGGATATTTGA
>JBGPOG010000607.1:0-2547 GCA_041487935.1 Chthonomonadia bacterium
CCGATTAACTTCCTGCGGGTTCGCTTTACCCAGGGATGCCTTCATCACCTGACCGACGAAGAATCCCTTCTTTTTGTCATCGCCGCCGACTAAGGCCTCCCAAACATCGGGCTGCCCTGCGATAACTTCGTCGATGATTCTTAAGATCGCCCTTTCGTCTTTTATCTGCGGACCTTCCGACTCCGCCAGTTTTCGCGGGTCCTCGCCGGTCTCGAACATCTCCTCGAATAGGCCCTTCGCCATCTTACCGCTGATCGTGCCGTCTTCGATCAGGTTCAGCAGTCCGGCGAGGTGGGCCGGCTTGATTTTGCAATCGCTAATCTCCTGGTTTTTGGCATTCAGCAACCGCGCCAATTCGCCCATGACCCAGTTCGAGACCGTTTTGGCGTCGCCGGAGAGTCGGGCAGCTTCCTCAAAATATGCGGCTGACGCTCGGGTTTGCACCAGCACGTCTGCATCATACCGCGGGAGGCCGTACTCAGTCACGAATCGCGCTTTCGCCGCATCCGGAAGCTCCGGCATCGTTCGGCGGATATCGGCTATCCACTCCTCGGATATATCCAAAGGCGCCAGATCGGGATCAGGGAAGTAGCGATACTCCTGCTCGACCTCTTTGCTTCGCTGCGAGAAGGTCGCGCCCTTCGACTCGTTCCAGCCACGGGTTTCCTGGACCACTTTCTCGCCGCGCTCCAGCACGGCAATCTGGCGCTCCACCTCATGCTCGACGCCTCTGTATACGGCGCGGAACGAGTTGAGGTTTTTGATCTCCGTCTTCGTGCCGAACGTTTCGCTGCCTTTAATCCGAACCGAGAGATTGGGCTCGCAGCGAAGGCTGCCTTCCTCCATCTTGCCGTCCGACACGCCGATATACGTCAAGATCGCACGGAGCTTTGAAAGATAGGCGCGCGCCTCTTCCGCGGAGTGCATGTCCGGCGGAAACTCGGTAACGATCTCCATCAGCGGAACTCCGGAGCGGTTGTAGTCGACCTCGCTTTCGTCCG
Source organism: Chthonomonadia bacterium (assembly GCA_041487935.1). Classification (GTDB taxonomy): domain Bacteria; phylum Armatimonadota; class Chthonomonadetes; order Chthonomonadales; family CAJBBX01; genus JBGPOG01. Next base: position 1,002 of record JBGPOG010000607.1, read on the forward strand.
CAATCACGTGGAATAACTTGCCCGTGTCTTCCTCGAGATGTACGCGGCGAATATGGACGCGAGTGGACCTTCCATTGACATCGATGTCCAACCAGCCTTGGACTCCGATCGGCACGTCGTATTCGCTGATCTGGTAGCCCTTTGGGAGATCGGGGTAGAAGTAGTTCTTGCGGTCGAACTTGGCGTTGCGGTTGATCCCGCAATTCAGCGCCAGCGCGGTTCGAATAACGTGTTCCACCGCCTTCTCGTTCATCACCGGCAGCGAACCGGGCATTCCCACGCAGACCGGACAGCAGCGGGTATTCGGCTCGCCGCCGAATGCGTTCCGGCACCCGCAGAACATCTTGCTCTCCGTCAGGAGCTCGGCGTGGACTTCCATTCCGATTACGGATTCATACTCTGGCATTGGTCGAATTAACTCTATTTAGCGGCGTCCTTTAGTCTCAAGACCTTGAACGAGACCTTCGCTCCCGGCGGCAACTTCCCAAGCGGACCATCCAAAGTCCCTTCCGTCCTCAGCACCTTGCCCGTGCCCGGCTCCAGAAGGCTGGTGGCTTCCACTTTCACTTTCTGTGTCGACGCTGGATCTGGCGCGGGCGCATCCACCATTGTCTTGACCTTGACCGATTCCGCGCTGACCTCATCGTTCTTCGGCTCCTTGCCGACGAGAGTCACCGCAATCTTGGCCTTGCTCTCGACTTCGAATTTGAATACTTCACCAATTTTCAATATACGATCTGGCATGAGGGATAGCCGTGTCAAGGTCAACAATTAGCAAATCTGGGCCGCAAGGCCTTCGCCCAGATCCTGCTTGATGATTTTGCCCGACTTGTCGAGCGTTGTCGCAAAGGACGTGTTGTTCAGCGGCACCGGCTGCTCAGCGCCGTTCACGCCAATCGTCGCGGAATCTATTTTCATCGATAACAAAACCGACCCATCAAATTTGATCTCTTTCGTCTCGTCTGTTGTGGCAATGGTGAAAACCACCTTCGCAGCTTTGCCGTCGCTTGGGTCCGTCGTGTCGATGGTGATGGTCGTGCGGTATCTATCCGACTCGCCGGTCTTGTAGATTCGTTTGAGGTTGAATGTGTCGTCGGCATGTGCGGCGGCAATGATTGCTAGGAAGGTTCCTGCAACGATAAGGGTGGTTAGCTTCGTCCGGTAGACATGATTGGCCATTCTCCCGTTCCTTCCCGAAAGACAGTCTGAATCAGATGGGCAGGTAAATGCTTACCGCTCGAATGCGCCTTCGCCGATCTTCAGGATTTCGGCCCAGAGTTTAAGTACCGGTATCTTGCTGAGGCCCGAGAACTGGGCGTCGCCCGCTTAAGTTACGATCCAGCGCCGGCCCCACGCTTGATCCGGCGACCTTGACCTCGACATCCAATCGACCGAGCTGCTTTTGAAGATGAGAGCGATCGAAGTTCAGCATCTCAAATCCTATGACGTGTCCTTCCTTGTCCTTCACCAGGACTACTTCATTTCCGGTCTCCTCGCAGACGTGTTCCTTCTTAGCCCCAATACTGTTCGGTTACGCCACCTGGCG
>JBGPOG010000608.1:0-2540 GCA_041487935.1 Chthonomonadia bacterium
CTATCTCGGGGAAGAGCTATCATGATGTGCGGTTCGAACCAACCTCCCCATTCTTCAATAGGCGTCAGGACCAATTGCACTTCTGATGGACAAGCCAGGCGAGCTTCCGGGCCGACCCGCTGAAACATAAGACGAGCTGCTCGCCCTTCCTGCGGAACGACCGAGATTCCTTCGACATTTTGATCACGGACTTCGACGGTTCTGCGCGCGAATAGCGGATGATCCATGTCAATGAGCCGGCCAGTCGAGCTCTTGGCTGCGAGCAAGTCGTAAGTGCCGGCGGGAATACCAACAAAGCTGAATCTCCCTTCGGATTGAGTCGATGTCACCGCAATAGAGATATCGGGCTGGTTTGGGACGGAGAGCGCCACCCAGAACCCCGTGTTCTGGGAACTACCCTCAACTCTTCCACTCAAGGTAAAGAGAGGCTGCGGCGCGAGCCTGATGTTGACGTTTGAAAGTTCTTCCCCTCCCGCTATCTTGAAAAACTGAGGATGGGCAACATTAGGGTGAATCAGGAAGCCCGATCCCTCGGCGCCTGGAGTTGCCGCCATACCGCCTCCAAGACCCCGTTGCCCTTGCCCGTAAACAACTCCGACTGCATATTCGCCCGGAGGTAAGTCCACGATTCGATACCGCCCATTCGAATCCACGAAACCACTCCCCTCGCCTGTGGGTGTTGCAAAGAAGCGTCGGCGGTCCCCAAGGAACAGAGGGTCTAACGGTCCATCGACGGAACGCCTTGCCAATGCAAAGGCTCGCCCGATGCGTATCGGCTGGCCCTGCGGAGCTGTAACGTGACCCGAGATCGTCGCCAATCGAACCAGATGCAATACCAACGGGCGATCCAGGCGGGTGACAGCACTCCGTTCTAGCGGCATGCTGAGGCTCAAGTAGCCCATTTTGGAAATACGCACCTGGTACGTTCCCGGCGAGAGCTCCGGAGAATGGAAACGGCCCTCAGTATCTGTTACGACCTCAAGTACGGTTGTGGGGCCGATGAAGCGGATCGTCGCGGAATCCACAGGAGCCCCCGAGTTATCTTGGACGATTCGACCCTCGAGTACCGCAGCGGGAGTCGTTGAGGATAAGGCTATTAGGAGCAAAACAGCATTGGCGCGGATACCACACGAAAAACTCATTTCGGATTGCAACCGTTCTCGATCCACCTGTTCACCTGATCGGCATGAAACCGCCACTGTCGACCTACTCTGGTGGCTGGGATCTCACCGCATTCTGCCCACAACCGCAGCGTGCGACATGATATTCCCAGAGTCCTCGCTACTTCACTTGTAGCTAGTGTGCCCTTGTCCGACTGAGCCAAGGAGGGAAGTGGAGAAAGCCTTAGCTCACTTCGTGAGCTAAGGCGCAACGTCTGAGTCCGGTCGCTCGCCATATTAGGTCCCGAGATTATGCTCAGTGTACTTCCATCCGGCAAGGACTGTCAACGAATTTCAAGTCTCTTACGTTAGGATAACGCTACTATTCTTTACTAATGCGACTAATTCGGCAAAACTGAGGCCAAAGTACTGCGCTTGCTTTTGCACCGGCGACCAGGATTATGTCTCGGTCGGGTTTGGAATCGAGTTGCCGAGCCGTGACCGCAGGGAGCGGTCTGATCTAAAGCTGCTGGAGCAGGTTGAGCGGTCGAGCCTGGGGCATCAGACGTTCTTCCCGGACCCAGTCTGAACGCCCCTGATCGTCGCTCGTGACGCTCAGAGTCATCTCTTTCCGGTCGCGCATCACCACCATGGGTGCCGGCTTCCCACGTAAGGAGCGGATGCGGCTGGATAAGTCCGCTGGAGACGCCACCTTGCTGTCGTCGACGCGAATGATCACATCGCCGGCCTTGATCCCGGCTTTCTCGGCTGCGGAGCCCGTCGACACGGCACGCACCAGCACGCCTTCCTTCACTCCGAAGTACTGCGCCAGTTGCCCCTCAAGGGACTCCACTTCCGCGCCCAGCGCCGAGCTGCGCCATGACATGAAGCTGCGCGGCAGATCCGGCATGCGCAATTCCATGGGCGCCATGGGCGCCAGAGTCGGGATCGGTGGAATCCCGGCCATCGCATACGCGCGCCGCGCGCCGACTTTCACGGTCAACGTCTGCGGGGAGCCATTGCGGACAATCTCCAGCTTGGCTTCACGCCCCGCCGGCGTTTCCCGAACCATCCGCGAGAATTGCTCCATTCCCTCCACGCGTTGTCCGTTGTACTGCATCACGATGTCGCCCACCTTCAGTCCGCCCCTTTCGGCCGGGCTGTCGGTTTCAACGCGAGTGATCTCCACCCCTGCTTCTTCACGCAATTTCAGAGTCTTGGCGCGCTCGCTGTCAATCTCCTGAACGTTGACGCCGATGAAGCTGCTGCTCCCCGTGGTTGCGGCCACCGCCTTCACCTTCGGCGTCGGAGCCGGCGTTGGCGTCTGAGCCGCCGCTATGGACGCGAATCCCACTAAGAAAAGTAGTGTGGTGCGCATATATTTTGTTCCTCAGTCCTATTTCAATTTCCTCACGTAGATAATGCCTCCGCCCGTATTAA
>JBGPOG010000609.1:0-2540 GCA_041487935.1 Chthonomonadia bacterium
AGCGACTTCTCCAACTGCCCGGTGCGCTCGTACGCGTGTGCCAGGAGGTGGAGTGTAAAACTCTTAACATCCGGGAATTTAGCTGCTTGTTCGTAATACTCAATCGCCTTGTGGTAGTCCTTCTTGCGATTGTAATAGTAGTGGCCCAACTCGTCGTACATGTAACTTGTATTCGGGTTCAGCTTGAGCCCCTGTTCAAACAGCGCCACGGCCTCGTCATCGCGGTTCATGCTCCAGAGCAGCCAACCGGTATTCGCGTAAGTATCCAAGTCATCCGGCCATCCGGCTAAGTTCATACGGGAAAGATTGACGATATGGCAATACTCGCCTTTGTGCCAGTGCGCGTCCCGGAAGCCGACCATTTGATTCAAGACCATGTCTGCCATCTCTTCGGATCTATCTGCTCCGGATAGACCCGGCTTTCCGTGTTGCCGTTGCTCGGACGACGCATTCTTGGCGGTTCCCGAATTATGCGCGGGCTTCTTTCCGGACTGAGCTGCAGCAGGGACGATGACGGCCGCTGAATAAAGCATTGTAAGCCCGAGGGTGGGAAGGATCGACTTTCGATAGGCCATCTCTATTCCTCCATGAATTGCGCTTCGCGAGTACGTCTTGGACACCTTGCACGTTGTGCGGAGCCGTTCCACATTGCGATCGACTCAAGCTCCTTGAGATTATCGGCTATTAGCGGCCGCCTTATCTCCCAACATCTCCAGGGCGGCCTGCGCCGCCTGTCTGACGACAGCCTCTTTGTGCCTGAGGAGGCCTCTTAACGGTTCGATCGCCCGCTTGTCTCCGATTTTACCAAGCGCTAATGCCGCGTTCTTCGGGATCGCTTCGTCGGGATCGGCAAAACTCTTGATCAGTGCCGGCACTGCCGATGGATCGCCGATTTTCCCGAGCGCCTTGGCTGCCTGCTCGTGAATGTCTTCATGCTCCTTCCTGTCAACCAGCGCCCGGCAGAGCCCTGGAACGGCGCGTTTATCTCGGAGCATCCCTAGCGATTGAGCGGCCTGAAACTTTACGAGTACGTGCGTATCATTCAGCGACGCAATCAATGCCGGCACCGCCGACCGTTCTTGAAGCCGGCCGAGCGAATACGCCGCATTCGCCCGCACAAACGGATCTTTGTCCTTTAAGCCATCCAATAGGACCGGGACGGCCCGCCGGTCACCAAGCATTCCGAGCGCCGCTGCGGCGAAAAATTTGACGCCGAACTTTTCACTCGTTCCCTTACCTTCTACAATACGTATTAAATCCGGGACAATACTCCGCTCACCAATATACGCCAATGACATGGCCGAAGCAAAGCCGACTTCGGACTTGGGGTCTCGTAATAATCCGGCAACGGCCCGAGCGGCCGACGCATCGCGGAACCGTCCAAGCGCATTGACCGTCTTCAGGCGAACACGCCAATTCGCGTCTTTGAGCAGCTCAACTAGCTTCGGGACGGCGGATTTCTCCCCCAAAAGAGACGCGGCCTCCACTGCTTCGCGCCGGACGTCGGGCGAAGGGTCATGAAGAGCGGCGACGACGGAAGCGGACGCGCGCTTATCTCCGATGATGCCTAGAGCCCGCAGCGCGCCTGCCTTGACTGCAGGCGATTTCCGCTTCGTCAGAGCGATTAAGGGCGCAACGCTCGCCGGGTCGCGTGTATTCGACAACGCCGCAACCACTTGAGCCCGGACGCTGTCTACCGGCTCCCGTTCCAGCGCCTCGAGCAGCGCGGGAACCGCTGCTTTATCTTTGCGTCGCGCGAGAGACTCAGCGGCATCCGAGCGCACGGCAACGTTTCGCGATGCCAGATTGCGGATGAGCGCGCTTACCCGCGGCGTACGAATATCTTCCTTCTCGGTCCTTTGCAATTGCCCGATCGCGGAAACCGCAGCCAAAGAGCTGAACACAAAAAAAGCGATGTTATATTGCTTTATCATAGAGGTCGATTCTGCGAATGTGCGTCAGTGCATCTCAATGTCGCCGTACAGCGTCTGAATATAGTTAATCTGGCCCCAGTGGTAGATCGTATTCCAATAACCGCACATCATTTTCCAGCCGAACGATTTGATTATCCCGGGCGCGAAGGTCAATTCGACCTCCTCATCCAGCCGGTCCGCCGGAAACCTCTTGATCGCTTCGATCAGCTCGCCGGTGCTTTGTTTCAGGGCAGCTAACGCCGTGTCAGCGGTATCGTGATCGGTTTTGAATGCTTGAATCTGCTCGTGCGTCATCGGCGGCAGCTTTCGATCGCGCAGGGATTGGGCGCCGGCGAAATTAAATGCCGCGCACTCCGCCACTTGATCTATCGGCGAGCGGCCGGAGTCCATCGGCCGCCAGGCTTGCTTCTCCGGCGGCATCGCCTTGATGGCCCGGGCCAGATTGCTGCCCGCTTCCCGCGTGAGTGTGGCTGCGAGTTCGTTAAGCGTCAATAAGTTCTCTCCGATCGAATTTCCGTCGATGGCATGGTATTACTCCGATGTGTTTCGATCTAGCTCCAGTCGTTGATCGAGAAGCCGATTAACTTCCTGTGGGTTCGCTTTACC
>JBGPOG010000610.1:0-2535 GCA_041487935.1 Chthonomonadia bacterium
CAAGATCATCTGCTTCGACGGCGAGCCGAAGACTCTAAAGAACCTGGCCGACGGAAAAGTGGACGTCACTGTGGTCCAAAAGCCCTACGAATTCGGGAGGCTGTGTACAAAGCTCCTGTATCTCACAAATCGCAAAGGGTTTAAAGCCGCGGTGGACGAGATGAAGCCGGAGCTCGAACAGTTGGGAATGAAGGTGAATGGCAGCATTATCGATACGGGCGTCGATGTGGTAACAAAGAGCAATTCCGCGGAGTTTCTCAAGAAGCTGAAGGAGAAGGGGCTTGAGTCAACCTAGCTCCGCCCCGAATGCCCCAGACGCGCCGCCGCAGGAGGCGGCGCGTCTTTTGCACCACCCCCCGAATATCGCACAGCGGCTGATGCGCTCGCGTGAGTTTAGCGTAGCGGTTGTCCTCATCGCCCTCTGCTGTTTGATGCCGTTCACCTCGGCCCGCGGCACGTTTTTTACCCAGCGCAACATCGAAAACGTGCTCAGAAACGTCTCATTGCTGTCCATTTTCGCCATCGGCGAGACGTTGGTCATCATCACGGGAGGGATCGATCTCTCGCTAGGATCGCTCATCGCGTTCGCTGGGATGTTGATGGCGCTTTTCGTGACCAAGCTTTCGGTCACCCTGGTCATGGGCCCGGCCATTGCCATCGCAATCCTCCTCACGCTGATCTGCGCGCTCGTCATCGGCTGCCTGCACGCAACGCTGATTCACCGACTCAGACTGCCGCCATTCGTCGTAACGCTTGCGTCGCTCTTGATTCTCCGTAGCCAATCGATGCTGTTGAACCAGCAGCTTCCGATCACGATCCAGGACTTCCCCTGGCTGATAAATCTCGCGAATGGAAGTCTTTTCAAAGACACGCCATATGCCATCCCAAACCCGGTCGTGATCCTGGCTTTCGTTGCTGTAATCATGGCTTTCACGCTCAATCGGCTTCGCATAGGCCGTTATTTGTATAGTGTGGGAAGCAACGAGCAGTCGACGGAGCTTTCGGGGGTCAACGTCTATAAAGTCAAGCTGTTTGCCTATGGCGTGAGCGGTTTGCTGGGTGGATTGGCCGGCATTCTCTGGGCATCCTACGGTGGACAGGGAGACCCGTTGGCCGGGCAGGCGTACGAGCTCGACGCGGTCGCGGCGTCTGTGGTTGGCGGCGCCAGTCTTACCGGCGGCCAAGGGAGCATCTCGGGAACGGTTCTGGGCGCAACCCTGCTCTACACGATCTTCAGCGCCATCAACCTCACGCTTAGCGCCCCGGACCGCTGGCGAGGCACGGTGGTCGGCGGCGTGCTGCTCTTCGCGGTGTTGGTCACAGCCATCCAGCAGAAGCGAACGAGCCGGTAAGTGGGAACACCGCCCCGCCCCCGTTCCGTAGATTACAAGGCAATTCACCTTATAGCATTCATTAGCCCCGATACTGTTCGTTTAAGATGCCCGATGTCCAGTCCACGACGGTGCAATACTGTTCACTTAATCTACATGATGCCAGTCCACGCAGGTGGACTTTGCCATGAGTAGCCGCGAGTTGACTCGCCAGGCGGCGTAAGTGAACAGTATTGTCATTAGCCCGGATTATTCACGAACAGCATATTCGGCGGGCGGGGACGCCCGCGCTCCGAATTCCCGACGAATTATTCAGGTTAGGTTAACCCTCTTATGAACCGATTTCAGCGCGGCGCAACACGAGCTCATCTGCTGCTCGCTCTCATTTTCACACTGGCATTACTTGTCGGATACCATTACTTCAAGGCCCAGTACGGGATTACCGGAAATGTTGCCGGAATTCCAAAGAGCACTGCCGGACAGATTGCATTTATCCGGCAGGAGAAAGGTCAGACCAACGTCTTTATCGTCAAGTCCGATGGGTCCGGGATGACGCAGATCACCGGCGACCGGTCGTCCAAACGAACGCCCGCCTGGTCGCCGGACGGCAAGCAGCTCTGTTATTCCGGCGAACCGGAGATCGGGGAGTCCGAGGGTCGCGCATTTCAGATATTCGTGGTCGGGTCGGGTAAGCCCAATCAGATCACTCGCGGATCGCAGAGCAAAGACGCGCCCCAGTGGAGACCGGGCACGAATCAGATCGGATTTCTCGCAGGCGGCGCAATCAAGGTTGTAAGCTCGAATGGATCAGACGCGCTCCAGATCTATCCGCCTCCGCACAAAGGCAAAGGAGATATCGAGTCGGACGACCAGACCACCGTTGCCGCCGCCGGAGCGGATCCAACGAAGAGACCGCCGATCAACGCCTATCGTTGGTCGCCGAACGGAAAGTCGCTCGTTGCGCTGCAAGTGACGGAGGGCGACATTGCCGCAACGCTCGGAGATCCGCGCTGGTGGCACAAGAAGAACGCTCGAGGCGCGGGGGGCGACCCCGACCGCGGAATCGTAATGGAGCCTGAGTCGTTAATTATGCTGCCCAGCATCGAGGCCGAAAAGCCGTCCCTATTGCCGATCAGTAACGCTCAAAAAGTCAGCTTTGCCTGGTTTCCGGACGCCAACCTGCTGGCAGCGGCGATCAGCACGC
>JBGPOG010000611.1:0-2517 GCA_041487935.1 Chthonomonadia bacterium
GCCGCGTTAGGCGCGGTAAAATGCTCGGAATGACGTCATGGTCACGTTCATGAATAATCCGGTCTAACGGCAATGCTGTTCGGTTAACGATGTAGGGGCGACCCAGTGTGGTGGCCTTTTACCGCGGGCGACCACACAGGGTCGCCCCTACCGACAGACGGATTGATGTTAACCGAACGGTATTGGGTCTAACGGTTACCGGGATATAGTTGCCATAATCGAGGGGTTGGCTTGGATATTTGTATTATTGGAGGCGCCGGATGCCGTGGGATCATCTGTGGGTTGGGTTTCTGAAGACGATTGAGGCGGTTGGGCCCGGACTCTTCCTTCCAAACGTTCCGGCGTTCGCCGCGCGCGCACCAGGAAGGTTGGATGTTCTCGGCGGAGTCGCCGATTATTCGGGAAGCACCGTACTCGAACGAACCATCGCCGAAGCCACGTTCGCCGCGGTGCAACAGCGGTCGGATGGGCGGATCGTCATTCGAACGATGATCGGCTCGGGATCGAATTTCGACGACATGGTCGAGTTATCGATCGAGCAAGTGGACCATGTGTATTCGTCTTCATCCCCGCAAGACTTCGGAGCGGTCTTCCGCGATAACCCAAGATCGTCATGGGCCGCCTATCCGGCAGGGTGCGCATTTGGGCTGATCGAATGCGGCTGGCTCGACCCACTGCAGCTTCGAGGATTCAATGTTCTGATCGACAGCCAGGTTCAATTGGGCGCAGGCGTTTCATCTTCGGCGGCGCTGGAGGTGGCCGTAATGTCGGCGTTGTGCGCATGCTATGGTGTCAAGTTGGATGGACTTGATTTGGCGAAACTTTGCCAGTGGGTGGAGAATAATGTCGTTGGAGCCCCATGCGGAATTATGGACCAGGTGACGTGCGCGCTCGGGCAAGCTGAATCCATGCTGGTTTTGAAATGCCAGCCCCACCAGGTGATCGGCCACATTCAGGTGCCAGTCGGGTGGGAGCTAATCGGACTCGACTCCGGCGTCAAACACTCCGTTGCGGGCGACCCATATGCACGGGCAAGGGTAGGTGCATTCATGGGTCTGAGGATATTACAGGCGCATACAAGCGAAGACCTGGGAGGATATCTCTGCAATGCGAGCCCATCATCTTGGATGGATAGGAGGCAAAGCGTTCCGGAGAGCATGACCGGTTCGCAATTTCTCCGGGAATTTGGGGGAATATCCGACACGGTCGCCCGAATAGAACCAGACGTTACGTATAAAGTGCGCGCGAATGCGGAACATCCCATCCTGGAAAACGATCGCGTCAGGGAGTTTACGGCGCTCATGGGACTCGCCACCAGCGATCGAGACGAGCAACTGCTGGTGGAGGCCGGCCAATTGATGCTGGACGCTCACAGGAGCTACTCGGAGCGCATCGATCTGGGTTCGGCCGAAACGGACCTCCTGGTTGAGCTGGCAATGGACAGAGGACCATCCGGGGGAGTCTTCGGAGCAAAGATTACGGGCGGCGGATCGGGAGGCACCGTTGCAGTTCTTTTATCGGGCCCCAATGCACGTGAATCGATCGAATGGGTGGTTCGCGAATACGAGCGGCGCACGGGAATTCGAGCCCGTTTGATGGCGGGCAGCTCGCCTGGGGCAATGCAGATGGGGATCCGGCAGGTTCGGTAATCGATATACTGCTGCAGCGTATCTCTAAAGTTCGATCAGGTTCTTTGGCGAGTGGGTAAGATATCGCGCGGCGGCATTCGTCACCACGACGTCGTCCTCGATGCGAACGCCGCCCCATCCGGGGATATATATCCCTGGCTCGACCGTCAAGACCATATTCTCTGCGAGTGTGACTTCGCTGCGGATCGATAGACCCGGGCCATCGTGTACAGCTCGGCCGAGGCTGTGGCCGAGGCCGTGGCCGAAGTAGTCCCCATATCCCGAGGACTTGATGAACTCCCTCGCAATCGCATCGACCTCTTTGCCGGATGCTCCCGATGTGATTGCGTCGATGGCGCGATTTTCTGCGTCGGAGACTGTCTGATAGACTTTTCTCTGTTCGGGTGTTGGCGGGCCGAGCAGAACGGTGCGGGTGAGATCCGAGCAGTAACCGTTGACCCGCGCGCCGAAGTCAAGGGTTACGAAGTCTCCCCGCTGCATTGCTCGCTCGCCTGGCCGGGAATGGGGCAGTGCGCCATTGGGTCCGGAGGCGACAGCGGTTTCAAATGCGATTCCTGTACGGCACTGTTTCCGGATGAACCACTCCAATTCCAACATGACGTCGTATTCGACTGCCCCGAGTTTTAGGAATGGAAGGATATATTCGAACGCCCGATCGGCGATACGGCATGCAGAGTCGATCTGCGCGATTTCAAACTCGTCTTTGACCATGCGCAGGTCGTCCACGATTCGCTCGGTTGGGACGAGTTCCATGCCTTCCGGCAGTTTCTCGCGATACACCCCGTGGAGGCGGAATGTGAGGTGGTCCGCTTCGAAACCGATCTTATTCGCCCCGGCGCGATTGAGGACCGCAACGATCTCTTCCGGC
>JBGPOG010000612.1:0-2506 GCA_041487935.1 Chthonomonadia bacterium
ATCCCATGTCAAGTCCGCTCGTCGCAGTCGTAGGCAGGCCCAACGTGGGCAAATCCACGCTTTTCAATCGTCTCGTCGGCAGGCGAATCGCGATCGTCGAAGACACCCCGGGCGTCACGCGGGACCGCCTCTATGCCCCAATGCAGTGGAAGGGCCGCCAGTTCACGGTCATCGATACCGGCGGGATTATCCTGAACGAGGAAGACCCTCTCACCGTCCAGGTTCGCCGGCAGGCCGAAGTTGCCATGGAAGAAGCCGATGCGATCCTCTTCGTCTGTGACGCGGCGGACGGCGTGACTCCGATGGACCGGGAAATTGCGGAAACTCTGCGCGGGGCGAGAGCTCCGCTATTTCTCGTGGTAAACAAGGCCGATAACAGCCGCCAGACTCAGGAGGCCGTTGAGTTCTATTCGCTCGGCCTAGGCGAATTACATACGATCAGCGCCGTTCACGGCCATGGGATTGCGGACCTGCTGGACGCAGTCGTCGAATGTCTTCCGCCGTCGAGCGGCGCGGACGAGGACGAAGACTCGACGCGGCTGGCGATTATCGGAAGGCCGAATGTCGGGAAATCGTCATTGATCAATGCCATTCTCGGAGAAGAGCGCGTCATTGTCAGTCCCATTCCCGGCACAACGCGCGACGCCATCGATACTCCGCTCGAGGTCGACGGCCGGAAGATCCTGTTAATCGATACCGCGGGCATACGCCGCGCCGGAAAAGTCCAGGGGAGCGTGGAGTTCTATACCGTTTTGCGGGCAAAAACGGCCATCGACCGTTGCCACGTCGGTGTCGTGGTGATCGATGGCGGCGCCGGTCTGACGGATGGCGACAAGCGCGTTGCGGGTTTCGCCCATGAAGCCGGGCGAGCGTCGGTGATCGTGGTCAACAAATGGGATCTCGTCGATCCGGGTATTGCAAACCGCAAGAAGCCGAACCGCAGTACCATGCTCGAATTCACCCAGGTGCTGCGCGACCATATGCCGTTTCTTGCATACGCACCTGTTGTTTTCGCTTCTGCGATTCACCGGCTTAGCGTCTCCGAAGTGATCGACACGGCGCTTTCCGCCGCGGAAAACCACTCGCATCGAATTCCGACAGGCGAGCTGAACCGCCTCATGCGGGATGCCCTGGAAGCCCATCCCAGGATAGAGCGCGGACGCCAGTTGAAGGTCTACTACGTCACCATGCCCCGAGTGCAGCCCCCAACGGTCTTGCTGTTTGTCAACGATCCGGAGCTCCTGCACTTTTCTTATCTTCGATACCTCGAGAACAGGCTGCGCAAGACCTATCCCTTGGAAGGCACGCCAATCGTTATCCGGGTGCGCAAAGCGCAGAATGTCGATAAGCCGTAAACCTCTCATGGCGCCTAACCCAAATCTTGAATCCATCACCCCGGCAGAGCTTACAAGGCTCGGGTTCAATGACCCGGAATGCGCGCTGCGAATCATCCGGTCTTTGCCCGGTCTAGGTGTCTCTGACGATGTCGTCGATGAGCTTCTCCCTTCGTTGCTCAACGGTTTGAAGAGCAGCCCCGATCCCGATCGGGCATTGAATAATTTTGAGCGATGGACGAATGCCGTCACCAGCAGGTACACCCACTTCCGCCTGCTGATACGTTATCCGGCGGCATTAGACATCTTCCTTAATGTTTGCGGAAATAGCCAGTTCTTTTCCGATATTCTGGTCCGGAATCCGGAATACATCGAAGTTTTTGCAAATCCCGCTGTCCGAGGGGTGAGGCGAAGCGCGGAGGGAATGCACTCTGAGCTGTCGGGCTTTGTAGACGCAATCAACCGTCCGGAGTTAAAGCTTGAAGCGATCCGCCGATTCAAACAGCGCGAGATTCTGCGCATCGGCGCAAACGACATCCTCGGTCTCACTGGAATGCCCGCCACAGCGCGCGAGTTCTCGAATCTCGCGGATGCTTGTGTCCAAGAGTGTCTCGACATCGTTAGATACCAGCTCGAAGAGAAGTACCGTCGGCCGGCGCCTCCATTTGCCGTCATCGCCATGGGCAAGCACGGCGGCCAGGAACTTAACTACTCGAGCGACATAGACCTGATATTCGTCACGGCAGACCCCGATACAGACCATCTAAACTCTACACCTGAACACACAGCGCCTGAACGCCGAACGCCCGAACGCCCGAACACGGAACACCTTTCCCGGCTAGAATACGCGCACAAGCTCGCCGAGGGCCTGGTGAACTCAATGTCCAGAAACAGCGAAAACGGACACCTCTTCCGTGTCGACCTACGTTTGCGGCCGGAAGGCCGGTTCGGCGCGCTGGTGCGAACGGTATCTTCGTACAAGGCCTATTACGAGAGCTGGGCCGAGCCCTGGGAGCTGCAGGCATTGATCAAGGCTCGATTCGTTGCCGGGGACGCACAACTGGGGCGAAAGTGGATAACGATGACGGTCCCCTATGTCTACCGACGCAGCGTAACGCCCGAATTCCTGGATGACATCCGCCATAACAAGGAGCGCATCGAGCAGAAGGCCG